>NZ_JAOCDF010000023.1:0-56494 GCF_029840775.1 Empedobacter sp. GD03865 | reverse complement strand
AACATATATCATATTTAAGCAAATCTAAGTTATGTTTTTTTTAAGAAATATTAACAATTTTATAATATTCGTAGTTAATAATCTATTTTATTAATTTTATCTAAAAAAGACATCAATAAATGTATCAATTAATATGAATTCATAAAAAAAGCTTTCGAAATCCTCGAAAGCTTTTTTGTATTTTGACTTTATATTGTTTTAAACAAAAGGAGTTTTTACAACTTCTGCTAATACATTTTTATCACGAATTTGAATTCTAATTGTTGTTCCAACTTTAGCAAAATCTGTATGAACATATGCTAAACCAATTCCTTGTTTCAACATTGGAGACTGCGTTCCTGAAGTCACAATACCGATTGTATTCTCGTTGTCATCTACAACTTTATAATCGTGGCGAGGAATTCCTCTTTCGATCATTTTGAAACCAACTAATTTCTTCTCAACTCCAGCTTCTTTTTGAGCTTTTAAAATATCAGATGAAATAAAATTTGTGTCCAATTTCGTTACCCAACCAAGACCAGCTTCTAATGGAGTTGTATCATCATTGATATCATTTCCGTATAAGCAGTATCCTTTCTCTAAACGCAATGTGTCACGAGAAGCTAAACCGCAAGGCTCAATATCGAAAGATTTTCCAGCTTCCATTACTTTGTCCCACATTTCGTTTGCTTGCTCATTCGCGAAATAAATCTCGAAACCTCCAGAACCAGTGTAACCTGTTGCAGAAATAATTACATTTTCCATACCTGCAAACGTACCAATTGCGAAATGATAGAACGGAATTTCAGCTAAATTAACATCTGTCAACGCTTGCATTGCTTCAATTGCTTTTGGACCTTGGATTGCTAACAAAGACATCTCATCAGATTTGTTTGTTAATTCTGCACCAAACGTATTATGTTTGTTCATCCATTCCCAATCTTTATCGATGTTAGATGCATTTACAACTGCCATCCATTCATCATCAGAGATTTTATAAATGATTAAATCATCTACAATTCCTCCTTTTTCGTTTGGCATTGCATTATATTGAGCTTGACCAATGGCAACTTTCGTTACATCATTCGTCAATAAGTGTTGTAATAAGTCTGTTGCTTTTTCTCCTTTTACAAAAAATTGTCCCATGTGAGAAACGTCAAAAACACCAACTTTTTCGCGAACAGCAAAGTGTTCTTGGTTAACACCTGCGTATTGCACTGGCATTTCATATCCAGCAAAAGGAACCATTTTCGCACCTAAATCTTTGTGCTTTTGGTTTAATGCAGTTACTTTCATTGTTTGTTTGCTTTGATAAGTTTATAATTCTCCCAAAAATAAGGAATTAATTGTTAGGAAAATTTCTTAAATAGAAGATTATCTAATTTTGTGAATAATTTTTAAATTCCCTTCCGTCGCTTTATACGGCTCGAAACGCATAACCGATTTTCCTTTACCAAATTTGTTCATAAACTTTTCGTTTATTTTTCCTGATAATTTCAACGGTTGACAACCTTCGCAAGGAATAATCAAAATAGTATCGTTTGTTTTACCTTTTACTTTTACAATTTCGTACGAATAATCTGTATCCAAACGAGAATTAATAACATTTTCAATTGGTTTATCAAAGCTCTCAATAAAGAAAACACGTCGATCTTTGTTGCTTCCAATAATAATTGCAGCACCAACTAAAATCAATAAAACGACAATTGATATGGTCAAAATTTTTTTAAAATCCATCTTTTTGGTTAATTCGTGGATTAAAAGTAATAATTCATTCCGAATGAAAAAAATATTCGTTTTATTTCCTATCTTTTTACTTCTATTTACATTGACAATGAATAGTTGTACAAAATCAAAAATATTAAAAGAAAAACATACAATTTCATTACAAAATATTCAAAATGGAGATTTGATTTTTGTTGGTGCGCAAACAGAAGAACTTTCGGGCGCGATAAATAGAGTGACAAAAATAAATGACGAAACCAATTTTGATCATGTTGGATTGATTGAAAAAACGGCTGATTCTATTTTTGTTCTACATGCTGCACCAATGGGTGGATCACAACGAGAGGAAATTCATCATTTTTATATTTCTCAAACCGAAAAGAACAATAAAATTGTTATTTATCGTCTCAAAAAAGAATATCAATCTACGATTCCTCATGCAATTGAAAAAGCTAAAACAATGCTCGGAAAACCTTATAATTGGTTATATATTTTGAATGATGACGAATTATATTGTTCCGATTTTGTGGAAAGAGCCTTTCGTGATGATAACGTTTTTGAACTGATACCGATGAATTTTAAAAACAAAGGAACCGGAATTATTGATGATTTTTGGATTGATTTTTATCGTAAAAAAGGAAAAGAAGTTCCGCAAGATGAACCAGGAACAAATCCAAATCAGTTGGCAACTTCTGAGAAATTAGTTAGGATTGGAGAGTTGACTTTATGAAAAAGAAAAAAATAATAGGAATTGTATTTCTAATTCTATGTTGCATATTTCTCTATTTCAATTCTAACTATTATATAAATAATCAGAATTGGAAATATAGAAATGGATATCATATTGGAGATATCTTGGAAAAATCTAAAGAAGTTTCTAACAATGAAACTCAGTATTGTTTTGGATATATTTTAATTATAAAAAATAATCAAACCAATGAAAAAGGGTATTATATTAGAAAGTAATATGAGGCATTAACAAATATCTAGTTTCTAACCTTTACTTTTCATTAACCGCAAAAGAAACAAGTTTCGAAGTTCGAATTAGAGAGTTGAAGTTTTAAGACAATTTTAAAACAACCCTAAACATTATAAATTAATAAAATGTACATATTTAATATAACATTAATCATTATCATCAATATCTTGATAATACTTTGCTTTAAAAACTCTAAAATGTTTTTAAAAATAGGTTTAATAATTCTTCTAACTCTAATATTTTTAGGAATAAACATTTATCTAAAAACATTCGATAATCCAATCATCTTATTTATTATTCTAATATTTTCAAGTTCAATTATTTTCTTGAATTTATTCCTAAAGCTTAGTCCAATTAATGATAATATTGACAATTTTAAGATGATTAAAACAGTTCGTTTATTCATTTTTAAAATCATTTTTCCTACTTTAATTACTATATTCCAAATTATATTAATGAATGACACGAATCTACAAACTGAAATATTATCAACTAAGAAAAATAATACAATAAAAGCTGTTAACTAACTCTATCAATTATCATCCAATAATCCCTACTTTTACCACATGAAACAAAATATCATTTATAGTATCATTTTCTTTTTCGTGTTGTTTGGACTAAAATATCTGTTTGATAAAAGCGATGTACAAACAATGTTGGTTTATTCGGCAATTGGAACGGTTATCTTTTTTATTTATCGCGTTGTTGTAAGAAAAATGTTATACAAACAAAAAGACCAAGAAAACTAATTTTCTTGGTCTTTTTTTATTGCTTTCATCGCTTCCTCGATGTGCGTTTCGGCAACATTTGAAACAATGTGTTTGATTAATTTTCCTTGTTTATTGAATACAAAAGTTTCTCTCGGGGTGATTAAGCCAAATTTCTTTTTAATTCCTAACAATTTCGACAACTTTGCGCCTTTATCAGAAAGCAACGGAAAGTTTAGTTGATGTTTTGTATAAAACTTTTCGTGAGAAGATGTTGATTGTCCATTTATTCCAACAATCACAGCATCCAAAGCATTAAATTCTGCATTTACATCACGAAATTGACAGACTTCTTTTGTACACATTGGCGTAAAATCCATTGGATAAAAGAATAAAACAAAATATTTTTTGTACAAAAACTCGTCCGAATTAAACCAATTTCCTTTATTATCCTCCAACGAAAAAGTTGGAATGTGATCACCTAATTTCATTCGCCTGCGTATTCTACGAAATTACGTGGAGTTTCGTATAAGGTTACTTTCAATTCTAAATCAGTCGCTAATTTTGCTCTAATTTTATTCCAAATCAAAATCACAATATTTTCGGCAGTTGGATTGATAGTTTTAAATTCTTCAATATCAACATTCAGATTTTTATGATCCAAATAATCTTCAACTTCAACCGCGATAATTTTTCGTAATTCGTCCAAATTCATCACAAAACCTGTTTCTGGATCAACTTCACCTTTCACCGCGACAATAATTTCATAATTGTGTCCGTGATAATTTGGGTAAGAACATTTTCCGAAAACTTCAAAATTCTGTTCATCGCTCCAATTCTTGTTAAACAATCGGTGCGCAGCGTTAAAATGTGCTTTTCTGTTGACAGTAACTTTCATCTGTATAAATTTTTATTCTTCGATATACGAAACGTAATGTTCAAAAATTATTTTGAACCAAGCTGTATAATTCTGAGGATTTTTTTCCATATCTTTTTTCAAATCATCCAATTCTACCCAACGATAAGCCATCACTTCATCAGAATTTAGCTTTGGTTCGTTATCAAATGTTCCGATAAAAACATGGTCTAATTCATGCTCAATCAAATCATTTTCTAAATGCGCTTTGTAAATGAAATTAAATTTATATTCTAATTCGCAATCAAATCCCATTTCTTCTTCCAAACGTCTGTGCGCCGCTTGTTCGTATGTTTCGTTATCGCGCGGATGACTACAACATGTATTCGTCCACAACGTTGGCGAATGGTATTTGCTCGCAGCTCGTTGCTGAATCATCAATTCTCCTTTGGAATTGAATACAAAAACAGAAAATGCACGATGCAACAAACCAGCTACATGAGCCTGTTGCTTCTCCATCAATCCTAATTTTTGATCGTCCTGATCAACTAAAACTACAAATTCTTCCATAAAACAAAAATAACCATTTATGTAGGATTAAAAAAGAAGTTCGATTTCTTTGTGCTTAAATTCTCGCAATGCTTGATTGATTTCGATCAGTAAATTTCCCGCTTCATTTACATCTCTAATAATTCCGTCCACTTCTACTCCATCTAATTTAAATTGTGAGATTTCATCTTTTCTAAAAAGATTATCTAAATAAGTTTGATGAATTTGTTCGAAATTTTTCTGTTCTAAAATTGGATATTCATTTTCGAAATGATGCATTAAATCTGCCAAAATTTCCTCGATGTCATATTCTTTGTCAGTTACTTTATAAATAGATGTTGCTTTTGGTAAGTGATTAAAATCAGCTTGATTGACATTAATTCCAATTCCAATTACAGAATTCATTATTCCATTAGAACGATGATTCTCAATTAAAATTCCGCAAACCTTTTTATCATTTAAAATAATATCATTTGGCCATTTTACGTTAGATTTTGGATGAAATTGTTTTAAAAATAGACAAATAACATTCGAAATCCATTCGTTAAAATAAATTAATTCTTGAAAACTATAATCTGTTTTCAACAAAAAACTAAAGGTTAAATTTTCTCCAGCGACAACTTTCCACTCATTTCCTGCGTAACCTTTTCCTTTTGTTTGATTTTTAGCATGTATGACAGTCCAACTATTGGCATCTTTTTTGGACAAATCCACCAAGAACTCATTCGTATTAGGCAAAGAATCAAAACTAATTAAATACATTTTTTTTACTATTTTTATAGAGTGGTTAAAGTTATTTTAAAAAGTTTAAACTTTAATAAGGATTCACTAAATTTGCGAATTACAAAATAAAAGATGATAGATACTCAATATACAAAAGACTTGCTAGATAGCATTGTTGACGGAATTACAAATGTTAAAGGAGAAGAAATTACAATTCTAGATTTACGCGAAATTGAAAATGCATTTTGTCAATACTTCGTTATTTGTACCGGAAACTCGAATACACAAGTTAGTGCTTTAGCTGGTTCGATTGAAAGAACTGTAAAAACAGAAATGTCAGAAAGACCTTTTCATGTTGAAGGAACGCAAAATAATCAATGGGTTTTGTTGGACTACACTAATGTTATTGTCCATATTTTCCAAAAAGAATACAGAGAATATTACGATATCGAAAGTCTTTGGGGTGATGCCGTAGAGACGCGTATCGAAATGGAATATTAATCATAACTGAAACCAAAAAAAATTGAAAAAAAATAATTTTAAACCTTCGGGGTTTAATCCTACATGGATATATGCCATTATTGGATTATTGCTGATTGCCTTTCTATTATTTTCTGATAACATTGGAGGTGCCGGCGGAACTACTAAAAATATAGACCGTACGACTTTCCTTTCTTATGTAGAAAAAGGTTACGTAAAAGAAGCCAATCTAGAAAAAGAATCAGGACGTGTAAGTGTATATTTAACGGACGCAGCTCTGAATACTGAAGAATTTAAAAAGTTTAAAAAATCAAACGAAACTTTAAATCCTTTTGCTACAGGTACTCCAAACTTTATTTTCAATGTTGCTGATGCAGGAAATTTTGAAAAAGATTTTTATGCTAACGTAGAAAAGAGTCCAAATAAAACTGCCGTTCTTAACACACAAATTTCAAATGGTTTTGGAAGTTTGTTTATGAATCTTTTCATTTCATTAATTTTCTTCGGATTAATCTACTTCTTACTATTTAGACGAATGGGCGGAGGCGGATCTGCTGGAGGTGGCGGAGGAATTTTCTCTGTCGGAAAATCGAAAGCGAAATTATTTGAAGGTGATGATCATATCAAAACAACTTTCAAAGATGTTGCAGGTTTAGAAGGTGCAAAAGAAGAAATCGAAGAAATCGTTGAATTCTTGAAACACCCAGAAAAATTCACAAAATTAGGTGGACGTATCCCAAAAGGAGCCTTATTAGTAGGACCTCCGGGTACAGGTAAAACCTTATTAGCAAAAGCTGTTGCTGGAGAAGCGAAAGTGCCTTTCTTCTCATTATCAGGATCAGATTTCGTAGAAATGTTTGTGGGAGTTGGTGCATCTCGTGTACGTGACTTATTCAAAAATGCAAAAGAAAAATCTCCTTCAATTATCTTTATTGATGAGATTGATGCAATTGGTCGTGCGCGTGGAAAATCTAACTTTACAGGTTCTAATGACGAACGCGAAAATACATTAAACCAATTATTAACAGAAATGGATGGTTTCGGAACAGAATCTAACGTAATTGTGATTGCTGCAACAAACCGTGCTGATGTATTGGATAAAGCATTGATGCGTCCAGGTCGTTTTGACCGTATTATTCATGTTGATTTACCTGAATTAAACGAACGTAAAGAAATCTTCGCGGTTCACTTACGTCCATTAAAATTAGGTGAAGATGTTGAAATCGAATTTTTAGCAAAACAAACTCCAGGTTTCTCTGGTGCAGATATATTCAATGTTTGTAACGAAGCGGCTTTAGTTGCTGCTCGTAAAAACAAAGACGTCGTAGAAAAACAAGACTTTTTAGACGCTGTTGACCGTATTATTGGTGGGTTAGAGAAGAAAAGTAAAGTGATTAAACCTTCTGAGAAAAAACGTATCGCTTATCACGAAGCTGGTCACGCTACAATTGGTTGGTTAACAGAACACGCTGCTCCATTGGTTAAAGTAACTATCGTTCCTCGTGGACGTTCGTTAGGTGCCGCTTGGTATTTGCCAGAAGAAAGACAAATTACAACGACAGAACAATTGTTAGACGAAATGTGTATGACAATGGGTGGTCGTGCTGCTGAGGAAGTTGTTTTCAATAATATTTCTACTGGTGCATTAAGTGATTTGGAAAAAGTTACAAAACAAGCTTCTGCAATGGTTAGTATTTACGGATTGAACAAAGAAGTTGGTAATGTTTCTTATTACGATTCATCTGGACAAAATGAGTATGGCTTCAGCAAGCCTTATTCAGAACAAACTGCTCAGGTAATTGATAAAGAGGTAAAAACAATGATCGAAGCTCAATATGATAGAGCAAAAGATATTTTACGTGAACATCGCGATCAATTAGATGTTTTAGCTCAAAAATTAATTGAAAAAGAGGTGATCTTTAGAGAAGATTTGGAAGAAATTTTCGGTCCAAGAAAATTTGTAAACGAATTAGATCAAATCGAAGAAAAACAAGAAGAAGCTACAGAAGCTGGTTCAGAGCAAGTTGTTCAACCAGAATCTGGAAACGATATTTAATCAAAAAACATATAATTTTTCAAAAAAATCGCCTTAATAAGGCGATTTTTTTTTTACTTCTTATTATATTGTTAAAAATTATTACCTTTAGACTGAAATTGTATTAAACCGTACAAAAATCATAAGTTCCCATGTGGAAAGCAATTAAAAACCTACTTAAAAAAGCAACAGAGAAATCTGAGAATAAAGACGATGATAATCATATTGATTTATTTCATCCAAATTATTCTGAGGATAATATTTCTATGGATGAAGTTTTTGCGACAAACTTCAACGCTGGTGGTGGTCACTTTTTATTCTGCGATAACAATCAAGAAGCTTTTCAGAACTTAAAAGAAATTATCAATTACGAAAATGTGACCGAATTAATTTGTCCTGATCCGAATTTACAACAGGTTCTTAATTCAGTCAATATTCCTTTTGTCGAAAATCCATGCGATTCTCGTTATACGCTTAGTTTCCTTAGTTGCGAATTTCTGATTGCTTTTGATGGTAGTATTATGTTATCTGCACATCAAACTTGTGGAAGAAATATAGATGATTTTCCATCAAATTTTATTATCTATGCACGCCCATCGCAATTAGTAGAAAATGTGAGCGTGGCATTACAGAAATTACGAACATTAAAAAAAGACAACCTTCCATCTAAAATAACTTCTATTCGAGGGAAAAACATGCACAAATTTCCTAATATACAGAATGCGAAGAATATTTATTTGTTATTGGTTGAAGAATAGCTATGAAAAATTTAGCAATTAGAGCATTTTCGGGACTTATTTATGCACTTGTAATATTTTTCGGAACAACAATACATCCAAAAGGTTTAATCGTTTTAATGATGGTTTTTGGACTTTTTTGTTTGTACGAATTCTTTAAAATCACCAATCTTACCAATAAACTTTATCAATTAGGTTCACTTTTAGCTGCTTTAGTTGTATTTGGATATTATGGGAAAGAGTTTTTACAAGCCTTTGAAACTACAAATCACTACTATTTTTATTTACGAAGTTTATATTTCATTATACCTGTTTTATTTATTTTTAGTATTTATGTTATTTTCAAATCAACAAATGAGTTATTGAATGATTTTGGTAAAGCTACTTTAGGTTTAACCTACGTCATCGCTCCTTTCGCTATTGCACTTACTCTACCAAGTTTTGATTATAGTTTAGGTGAAAAAGTAATGCACTACGAAGTATTTTTTGTTTTCTTATTACTTTGGTGCAGCGATACATTTGCTTATTTAACAGGAAACTTAATCGGAAAACACAAATTAGCACCAAAAATTTCTGGAGCTAAAACGTGGGAAGGCTTTTTTGGTGGAATTATTTTCACTTTATTAACTGGATTTTTTATTCAGAAATATTTTGGAGAAAACTTACATGGTAATTGGATGATTATAGGTTTAATCGTTGCTGCATTAGGACCTTTAGGTGACTTAACAGAATCTAAATTGAAACGTTTTTTCAATGTAAAAGACAGCAGCAATTTAATTCCGGGTCATGGTGGTTTTTTAGATCGATTAGATAGTTTTATATTTGTCACACCATTTGTTTATTTATATTATTTATTAGTATATACTTTATGAAACTTCACAGAGAAGGAACTGCAATTTTGATAGGTTGCTTAATTTTATTTGCAATCGCTACAGGAGTATTACATTACTTTTTTCCTGTTTATGGTCTTTTATTCGCTTTACCATTATGGATTCTTTATGGATTTGTCGTTTGGTTTTTTAGAAATCCAATTCGTGAATCAGATTCATCTGAAAATTGTGTTATTGCGCCGGTAGATGGAAAAGTAGTTGTATTAGAAGAAGTATATGAAAGTGAATTTTTGAATCAAAAATGTATTCAATTATCTATTTTCATGACGCCACTTAATGTACACGTAACACGTTATCCTGTGAATGGTAAGGTTATTTATTCTAAATATCATCCAGGGAAATTTTTGGTAGCATTTCATCCTAAATCATCAGAGTTAAACGAAAGAACAACTGTTGTTGTAGAAAATACAGATCATACAAAAGTTCTTTTTAGACAAATTGCTGGTGCTGTTGCGAGAAGAATTGTTTGCTACAGTAAAGAGAATGATACAGCTGTTGCTGGTAAAGAATATGGTTTTATCAAATTCGGATCTCGTGTAGATATCTTTTTACCACTTGATACTGAAATCAATGTAAAGGTTGGAGATAAAACAAAAGGTGGAATTCAGAAAATTGCACAATTGAAATAAATCAGTTAGTTGAACTCAATGTTTTTAACTAATTTTGTCAAAACAATTATAACAATATATTCATACAATAAATTTTGTACGTCATGAAAAAATTAATTCTTTTAGTAGCTGTTGCTGCATTTGCTACATCTTGTAACTCTAAAGCAGGTGTAAACCATGGTGTACTTCCTGTAGTTCACGAACCAGCTACTGCTGAAGAAATGCACCACAAGTCTGAAGCTGCTCACGAAGGTCATGCAAAACATGAAGAAGCTGTTGAAGAAAAACATGAGGAAGTAAAAGATTCTACAAAAACTGTAGAAACTCCGAAAGTTGAGAAAAAAGATACTGTAAAAGCTGGTCATTAAGATTCAGCTTTTTTTGTTTTTATAGATTTATAATCAGTTTATCATCACCTATTAAATAATTTTTATTTTTAGGGCGAATATAAAATGAACGTGAAGAAGAGTTGTTTTCAGAAATGATTGATAATATCTCTTGATAAGTAAAAAAACTTGCATCAATTGCAATTTCATTATTTGATAAAGATTTGAAATCTGATTTCTTATCAATCCAAAATAAATTTTCTGCTTTTACTTCTATTTTAGAAGTATTATTAGGTGAATGTAAAGAAAATTTAAATAATTGAATTAAATATTTAATCAAAATTCCCGAACGTAAAAGTTGATAATGCAACCAATTTTTTTGATAATATTTTGCTAAGAAAATCATCATGGCTTCAAAAAAATGTTTATAATATTTTTTATCTTTTTTCGTACTTTCTCCCTTGTAATGTAAAACCGTTATATCTCCTTTATAATAATTTTTATAACCAGCCAATTCTGCACTAAAAGACAAATCTATATCTTCTCCATACATAAAATAACGTGGATCAAATCCTCCAATTTCCTGATAGATTTTCTTCGTGGTGAACATAAAAGCACCAACTAAAATTTCGCAAGGAGCAATTTCAAATTCATCAACTTCTAATTTGTAATAATTATTTTTCTTTGAATGATTAAATCGACTATACAACTTAGAAAATGAATTTTTAGCTGTCGGAATATTACGTTTTGATTCTGGATGAAAATTTCCGTTTGTATCTATCATTCGTACTCCCACAAAACCTATTTTTTCTTTTGACTGATGAAATTCAATCAAAGATTCGAATAAATTCTCTGGAATAATTGTATCTGGATTAAGAATCAGAATATATTCTCCCAAAGCATTCTCAACCCCAATATTATTCGCTTTTGCAAAACCAAGATTTTCATTCTGAAGTAAAAAATTTACAGTAGGAAAAGTTTTTTTTAGGAATATAAAATCAATTTCCGATGAGTCATTATCAATTACAATTATTTCTCCATCTACATTTTTTAAAGCTTCCTGACACGAATCAAGACAAAGCTCTAAATGTTTTGGCGCATTATAACTAACAATAATTATCGATAATTTCATTTTAAAATTTATTTTCTGAATATGGGATTCGATGTTGTATAGAACGAACCAACGTCGCTTCGTCTGCATATTCTAACTCATCTCCTACACCAAGACCTCGTGCAATGGTCGAAAAAATAATTTCGGCATTCTTTAATTGTCGATACAAGTAAAAAACAGTTGTATCTCCTTCCATTGTAGAACTTAAAGCAAAGATTATTTCCTTTACATTTTCATTTTGAACACGATCTACCAAAGTTTGAATATTCAATTGACCAGGTCCAATGCCTTCCATTGGAGAAATCTTTCCTCCTAAAACGTGATATTGTCCTTTAAATTGTCCTGTGTTTTCAATTGCCATCACATCGCGTACATCTTCTACCACACAAATTATAGTTTCTTCTCGCAATGGATTATTGCAAATATCACAAATCTCATCATCAGAAATCGTATGACAATGTTGACAATATTTAACATCATCCACCAAATGAGAAAGCGCTTCGGACAAAGCCGTCGTTTGAGATTTAGGACGATTTAGCATATGTAAAACAAGTCGCAAAGCTGTTCTCTTTCCTATTCCTGGCAAATTTGACATTTCTTCTACAGCTCGCTCTAAAACCTTGCTTGGGTAATTCATTCGTTCAAAAAATTATAGACAACAAATTTACAATTTTATCTTCGGAAAATTAATCTATCATCATTCACTCAAAAATATTAAATTTGGGCTTATTTACTAAATAAATTATGAACTCAACAATTTTACTACTTTGTGTTATCGTATACTTTGTAGGACTTTTAGTGATCTCTTACTTCACCAGTAGAAATTCTGACAATCAATCTTTTTTTAACGGAAACAAAAAAAGTAAATGGTGGTTGGTGGCTTTCGGAATGATTGGGACAAGCCTTAGTGGCGTTACTTTTATTTCGGTTCCGGGAACGGTCGGAAAATTAACTGGTTCTGAATATATTTATGGAGGATTCGAATACTATATGATGGTGATCGGATTTTTTCTTGGTTATTTTATTGTCGCGGGTGTATTACTTCCGCTCTATTACCGTATGAATCTGACCTCGATTTACACGTATTTAGGAAAACGTTTCAATGTTGAAGCACATAAAATGGGATCGGTTTTCTTTATTATTTCCCGTGGAATTGGCGCAACAGCACGTTTATATTTAGTTGTAAATGTGTTACAAATATTTTTATTAGACAATTTAGGCGTACCATTTTGGGCTACAACATTTGTCTTATTATTGATGATATTATTGTACACGTTTGAAGGTGGAGTAAAAACAATTGTCGTAACAGATACCTTGCAAACATCGTTTATGATCATTAGTTTGATTGCTTGTATTTGGTTTATCCTTTCGCATCTTAATTTATCTGTTGGTGAAGCTTACGATATGATGCAAGCCAAAAATTATACGCATTTCATTAACTTTGATCCAAATTCGAAAACATATTTCTTAAAAACTATTTTAGGCGGAATGTTTATCACAATTGCTATGACTGGTCTTGACCAAGAAATGATGCAAAAAAATATTTCGGTTGATAATCTTCAAAACTCAAAAAAGAATATGTTGACGTTTGCTGGAACATTATTGATTGTTAATTTAGCATTCCTATTTTTGGGTGGATTGCTTTATTTATACGCAATGAGTGAAGGTGGTTTTTATACTGCTGACGGTTTCTTTATGGAACAAGGCGGACAAAATATTATGGGTGATGATATGTTTCCTGCGCTTTCGCTTTTAGGACATCATTTCCCAATGATTATTTCTGTAATTTTTATTATCGGATTAATTTCTGCTTTATTTCCTTCTGCTGACGGAGCTTTAACAGCAGTTACAAGTTCATATTGTGTCGATTTATTAAACATCAACGAAGACAAAGAAAAATCAGAAAAAGAAAAGAAAAAGATTCGTATTCGTGTTCACTTAATTTTCACGGTAGTTTTCTTTATCTTGATTATGGTTTTCAAAGCGATTAACAACAAATCCATTGTTTATCTTGTGATGGAAATTGCAGGTTATACTTATGGACCATTATTGGGATTGTTTGCTTTCGGAATTTTAACGAAACGTAACATTTACAAAAAATATTCAATTATTACAGTTGCGATTTTAGCGCCTATTTTTACCTATATCATCAACGAATTAGTGATTAATTTTACCGATTACAAAATTGGTGTTGAATTAATCATTTTAAATGGTTTATTAACCTTCATCGGTTTATGGTTGGTAAGCTCTAATCGTCAAAAAGAAACAATTATTCATTCATAATCAGAACAATTAACACTCTACAACTATGAAAAAAATCGCCATTATTGGAGCAGGAAATTTAGGAATTTCTATAACAGAGGGTTTAATTAAGAATAAAGCATTCGATCCAAATCAAATTATCGCTACAAGAAATAATTTGAATCAAATTGAACATCTTAAAAAGCTTGGTGTAACGATTACAAATGATAATCATTTTGCTGTAAAAGAAGCTGATTATATTCTGTTGTGTGTAAAACCGTACAAAGTGGAAGAAGTTTTGACGCAATTAAAAGACGATTTTACGACCAATAAAATATTAATTTCAGTTGCAACAGGAATTTCATTGCAAACGTATCAAAATATTTTATCACAAGGTATGTCAATTTTTCGTGCAATGCCTAATACAGCTGCTTCTGTGGAAGAATCGATTACATGTATTTGTGGAAATTCGAAAGATGAAAACATTTTAAATGAAATCAAAACGATTTTCAATCCAATTGGCGAAACAGTTGTTATAAATGAGGAGTTGATGAATGCAGCGACTGTAATTGGCGCTTGCGGAATTGCTTATGTTTTACGATTTATAAGAGCAATGATTCAGGGTGGTATTGAAATTGGATTTGACACACAAACTGCAACAAAAATTGTAACACAAACTGTAAAAGGAGCTGCTGAATTATTAATAGAAAACGGTTTGCACCCAGAACAAGAAATTGATAAAGTGACGACACCAAAAGGTTGTACGATTGCTGGATTAAATGAAATGGAACATCAAGGATTTAGTTCAGCTTTAATAAAAGGAATTAAAACTTCTTTTGATAAAATATAAGTATGGAAAAGAAATTAAAATTAATCTGGGATTTTTATGGTCCCGATGCTATACCAACTGCAAAACATCATGCAATTCACCTGAAACAATACGCAGAAAAAGAAAAGTTACAAAGTACATTTTCTGAATTTGTAGAGGTTGAGCCAGAATATGCAGTTGCTTATTTGGTGGTAGTAGAATCTGAAATGATACAAGTTCGTGACGCTTTGATACCTCACCGTGGCGAATGGCATATGGAAGAAGAATAAATAAAAAAGACGAAGTTAAACTTCGTCTTTTTTATTTTAAATTTTCAAGTAATTTTCTCAATTCTTTATCTGTAACAGAAATCTGCTCGCTTTTATCATAGATTGAAAGTAGATAAACCTTTTCTTCTTCAATAACTACATGCGTAATAATTCTCGCTCCACCACTTTTTCCTTTTCCTTTAGATTTTATTGCAATTCTAATTTTGAAACAATTATTACTCAACAACGTTCCTTGTTCAGGATTTAACTCCAAATTATTTATAAAATCACGAAAATCATCTTTCAAAGAAGGATATTTTTTGATTAATCTTTTCAAAGATTTAACAAAACTTGGAACAGCAACTACATTATAATTCATCCAATAAATCTTTCGCAGAAATACCTTTCAGTTTTTTTTCTTTAATCAATTTATATTCCTCAACAGCTTCTTCCAAATTCAAATAAACTTCTTCTTTTTTTGTCTTAATCATTTTCAACTTCATTGCTTTCACAAAAGCTTTCAGTGCCTTTGCTTCTTCAGAAGTTTCAGTTTCAATAATAAAAATATCTTTTGTTGACATGAATTAAAGTTTGATTTACAACAAATTTAATATTAATACTTTGATTATTAAACTAAACCATAAAAAATTACAACTAAAAAATCTCCTCCCCAATTGTAGTGATTTATGTTCTACGATTTTTTTGCCCTACAAAAAAGGATTATTTTTGTTCAAATTTTTATAAACAAACAATGACACTTCAAGAACTTCAAACACAAGTACAACAAACAAGGAGAGATATTTTGAGAATGGTACATGCCGTAAATAGTGGACACCCAGGTGGATCATTAGGTTGTGCAGAATATTTTGCTGCATTATACGGTAAAATCATGACTTACTCTACTGACTTCTCTATGGACGGAAAAGGAGAAGATTTATTCTTCTTATCAAACGGTCACATTTCACCAGTTTTCTACAGCACATTGGCTCGTTCGGGATTTTTCCCAGTTAGCGAATTAGCTACATTCAGAAAATTAGACTCTCGTTTACAAGGTCACCCAACAACACACGAAGGTTTACCTGGAATTCGTATCGCTTCTGGTTCTTTAGGACAAGGTTTATCTGTTGCTTTAGGTGCTGCGCAAGCAAAAAAATTAAACAACGACGATAAATTAGTTTACACATTACACGGTGATGGTGAATTACAAGAAGGTCAAGTTTGGGAAGCTTTTATGTATGCTGCTGGTAAAAAAGTGGATAATGTAATTGCAACGATTGACTACAATGGTCGTCAAATTGATGGTGATACAGACCACGTTTTACCTTTAGGTGATTTGAAAGCTAAATTAGAAGCTTTTGGATGGATTGTTTTAGAAGAAAAAGATGGAAATAACTTAGAAAAAGTAATTGCTATTTTAGAAGAAGCTAAAACATTAACAGGAAACGGAAAACCAGTTTCAATTTTATTACACACAGAAATGGGTAATGGAGTTGATTACATGATGGGAAGTCACTCTTGGCACGGAAAAGCACCTAACGACGAGCAATTAGCATCTGCATTAGAGCAAAATCCAGAAACTGAATTGACAGATTATTAATAATTTCAATACAACCAAAATACTATGAAAACGTTATTTTATTCTATAATTACGCTTTGTTCTTTGACAGCCTTTGGCCAGGAAAAAACATATTCTTTTGACAAAAAAGTATCGTATAAAATCAATTTACCAGAAGAATATCAGACTTATTTAGATGGTCAAAAAGATTTATTTTTTGTAACCTATATTTCTAAAGACGCTGTTTTAGGAACTTCGGAAGGAGGTCCTTACACTTCAGGAAGCTTTAATAAAGATGCTTTCTTTATCAACAACAGCAAGTTTTTCGAAGTCTATGCCAATTCATTAGAAAATCAATTATCGATAAAAGCACCTTATTATTATGAAGGCATGTCGGATGATAGTTTAAAACCTTATTCGGATAATTTGTTCGAGAAATTTATTTCAGTTAAAAATCTAAATTCATCTACAACTATCAATGGATACAAGTGTAATGAATACGAATTAACATCTAAAACAGATTTCGAAACAAAATCTTCTACATTATGTGTTGATGAAAAAAATGCAATTAATAACGTTGCGATTATGTTTCCTCAAACAAAATTGAAAGGGCTTTTAATTAGATATGACGCAGGAGATTTTAATGGATTAACGATTCAAAATATTGCAAATTCTAACGTAAAAGTAACTTTTGATGAGAAAAAAGAAATCGAAAGTTTTACTAACGAATTGGCAAAAAAGAAACAAGAATACGATAACATGATGTCGTCTGTAGATACGGCTTATGCAGCCGAAGCAGTAGCTTATTCACCAGACAATCGTTACGAGGATCCTATTATTAATTATTACAATTATCAAACATCAGAAAGTGATAACGTAAATAGTCTTTTTGGAACTGTTGCTTCATTAAATTATAGCTTGATTTATAATGATAGTGATTATGATGGAAATCCTGATATAGAGCGTTCTAAAGCTTTGGCAACTGCGCAAGGTTCTACAAATCAATTGGTAAAACAATTCAAAAAGAATAAATTAGCAAACAAAAGCGAAGTAAAAGAATTAAATAACCTTTTCAAAACGTATTTCGATGATGCTAAAAAGTTTAAATTAACAGAAGTTTCAACAGATTATGATGAAGCGGCTGTAGCAGTAGATTCTGCTGTTGCTGCAACAGAAGTTAGTTTAGCCGAATATTATGATCCTTATACATCTGCTTACAAAACGACAGATATTAGCAAAATCGATTTGGCAATCGACAATCCAGACATTCAAGATTTCATGAAAGTTGCACCAGAACATTGCAAAAATTTGAAAGCTAAAATTCCGACTTTTACAGATAAAGATTTAGGAAATTTGGTTTACAATTACGCAGGACAAGTGTGCGATATGTACATTTATCAAAGCGGAAGTGTTGCTCTTTCGGGAACAATTGATGCAATAAGAAAAAGTGTTTTAGAAATCAATAACAAATATGATAAACTGAAAAAAGAAGACAAAGATAAGTTAACTACTTTCTTAAATTCTTTGGATTAATACTTATCAAATCAATTCGATAATGAAAAAATCAATCAGTTTTATATTAACGCTTTTTACAAGTTTAACTTTCGCTCAAATGCAATCGTATAAATTCGAAAACGTTATTCAATATCGTATCAAAAGTGATTTCTATTCAGATTTTTTGGACATTTTATCAACCAAAGATTACAAAGCGCATTTAATGATTACGCGAACACCGCTGGGAAACTTCGCTTCATTAAAAGTAAACGACAATATGTATTCTGTTTACAGCGAAGAAGAAAATCCGAAGGTTTTTAAAATTGATTTCGAAGGCACAAAAGATTTATTAGGAAATTCTTTTTTAGCGACTAATAATCCAAGTTTAACAAATTCAGAAATCGGAAATAGTTATGTTGCGATTAGAACTGGTCAAAAAGAAACAATTCTGAATAAACAATGTGAAGTGTATAACATTTTCAGAAAAGATAATGACAACGACAATGGTACAGAAATTTGCATCGATACAAATTCTAACATCAACACCGTTCCATTTATCAATTCTGAACTAAATTTGAAAGGCTTGATTTATCGAGTTGGACATAATATTGTGTTAGAAAATGTTGAAATCTTAGAAAATTGGATAAAAAAGAGCGCCGAAGAGGAAGAAGAAATTAATGTTTCGCCAAATGATTTTATTTATCAATTTGATGAAAAAACAGAAGTAGAAAAATACAAAAACGAATACAAAAAACAAAAACAATGATAGACTTAACATACACAGAAAAAAAAGATACACGTAGTGGATTCGGAGACGGATTGACAGAGTTAGGAAGAACAAATCCTAACGTTGTTGCATTGTGTGCTGACTTGATTGGTTCATTGAAAATGGATCAATTTATCAAAGAAAACCCAGAGCGTTTTTTCCAAATTGGTATTGCTGAAGCAAACATGATGGGAATTGCTGCAGGTTTGACAATTGGAGGTAAAATTCCTTTCACAGGAACTTTCGCTGAGTTTTCTACAGCTCGTGTATACGATCAAATTCGTCAATCTATCGCTTACTCTAACAAAAATGTAAAAATCGCTGCATCGCACGCTGGTTTAACATTAGGAGAAGATGGTGCAACTCACCAAACATTAGAAGATATTGGTTTGATGAAAATGTTACCAGGAATGGTGGTTATCAATCCTTGTGATTACAATCAAACTAAAGCGGCTACAATTGCAGTAGCTGAATATGAAGGTCCTGTTTACTTACGTTTCGGACGTCCTGCTGTTCCAGTTTTCACACCAGCTGACCAAAAATTTGAAATTGGTAAAGGTATCTTAATGAACGAAGGTTCTGATGTAACAATTGTTGCGACAGGTCATTTAGTTTGGGAATCTTTGGTTGCTGCTGCTGAGTTAGAAAAAGAAGGAATTTCTTGTGAGGTAATCAATATTCATACAATCAAACCATTGGATGAAGAAATTATCTTAAACTCTGTAAAGAAAACAGGAAAAATTGTAACAGCTGAAGAACACAATATTTTAGGTGGTTTAGGAGAATCTGTTGCAAGAGTTTTAGCACAAAAATTACCAACAAAACAAGCTTTTGTTGCGGTTAATGATAAATTTGGTGAATCTGGAACACCTTCAGATTTAATGAAAAAATATGGAATCGATTCTACTGCTGTAATCGAGAAAGTAAAATCTTTACTTTAATTCCATTATAATATTAAAAAGAGGCTGTCTCAAAAGGGCAGTCTCTTTTCTTATTTATTATAAGATTTTATTTTTTGAGGGGTTACATTTTTAAAATCTTGAAAAAAGAGAGAAAAAAGTTAAAAAAGCAGTCTGTTTTAGGCTGCTTTTGCCATTTTCTTTAGATTGTGAGCAATAGCAAGTATGCCAATTTCTACTTCGACTTTGTTTTTTCCTCGAAGCATGAAACGTTTAAAATTTTTGTTGTGTTTGAGTTCTGCAAAAACCGGCTCTACATCGTGGCAGCGTTGTTTTCGGAGTTTGATGCCTTTCTTGGTTTGGAGAAGTTTGAATGTTTTTTCTCTGATTCTTGCCAATTTACGATTGCTTTGTGAAGTGGTTATTTGTCCCGATTTTTGGTCTTTTCTGAAATAATTATATTTAACATAAGCCTTTATTTTCTTTGATTGTAGAAGATTATAATTTTCTTCCGAGCCATAACCTGCATCGGCAACAAGTTCTTTGGGAACTTTGTCATAGCTTTCTTCAAAGCCTTTCAGGTGAGATTCTAAAGTTTTAGTGTCGGTTGGATTGGGGTGAATGGAATAATGCAAAATAAATTGCTTATTAGTAGAAATCTGTAGATTGTAAGCGGGTTTGAGTTGCCCGTTCCTCATGTAATCCTCCTTCATTCTCATAAAAGTAGCATCTGTATCTGTCTTGGAATAGGAATTTCTGCCCGCTAATATTTCTTGCTGTTTTTTGTATTTTTCTAAATTCGTAGCCCAGTTTTTCTTTGCATAATTCAGCTTTTGACGAATCTTTGAAGGTACTTTTCTATTCTTCAAAACCTCATTAATCTTCTCAATAGTTTGAGTTACCTTTTCTGCATCTACTTCCTTAAAATCCAGATTTTCTGGGTTTTGAAGTTCATTTTTTGCCACTTCTTCTGCGTAGTTCCAGAGTTCTTCAAGTTGCTCTGCAATCCTTGCTTTATGCTTTTTGATGGCTCTTCCCCACACGAAAGTATAGCGATTGGCATTAGCTTCTATCTTGGTTCCGTCCACAAAAGTGGTTGCCAAACTCACCAAACCTTCTTTCTCTAAAAGCAAAACAATTTGAGTGAAAATAGATTTAATTTCACCTTTTAATCTCTCACTACGAAACCTGTTTAATGTATTATGATCGGGACGGCTCATCCCAGAAAGCCACATGAAATGAATGTTTTCTTTCAAGGCTTGTTCCATTTTACGGCTCGAGTAAATATTACTTAAGTAGCCATAAACTAAGACTTTCAACAGCATTTTAGGATGGTAACACGAAGTTCCACCCGGTTTATAATTTTTGATTAATGTTTTAATATCCAAGCCATCAATAATGCTGGAAACTATTCTCACAAGATGCTTCTGATCTATCAACTCCGATAAATTGGGAGGAAAAAGCAAATTTTCTTTGGGTTTGTAATCTTTAAAGACTACCTTTGATTTTATTGACACACAGCAAATTAATCAATTTGCACCAATTAGGAAAGCTTTTGCTTTCCTTTTTTTATGAAAAACATAAAAAAAAGCTGCCTCACTTTTGAGACAGCTTCTTTTTTTATAGGTTAAATATAAATAGGTTGGTTGAAAAAAGCAAAACTGCTTTAATCCTATAGATATTTTGCAAAATTAGTTTATATTGCTAATTCAAAAAATACTCATTTAATGGTATTTTATTAATCTTTTACTTGTAAGCATATGAAAAAAGCAAATCAAAAATCTATAACTGAATATGCAAGTATTGTAAAAAAATTATGGAGTGAAAATACAGATAGTAGAACCTTTAACGAAAAAGATGAGAGTTTTCAATCGATTAATGATTATTTACAAACTTTAGGAAGTCTTGCTCTTGGTGAATCTTTCATGTATTTTATCAGTCCTAATTCTGCAACTTTCGAATATGTATCTCCTCAATGCGAGGATATTTTGGGTTATCTACCTAACGAATACACTGCTGAATTATGCGTAGAAATCGTACATCCAGATGATTTGCAACATGTAATTGATATTCAGCAACGAATTTCAAATTTCAGTATGGAAATTGTTCCAGAAGAAAGAATCAATTATAAATTCACCTATGATTTTCGTGTGATAGATAAAAAAGGTGAAATTCATCAAATTCATTTGCAACATTTCTTTTACGAATTAAGTAAGAATTTTTTACCAAATCGAGTTTTTTGCTTAGCGACTGACATCACACAAATAAAGGTTGGAGGGAAACCGACCATGCATATTTACAACATCAAAGATGGATTGAATAATCTTCTTAATTCAAAAACAAATTCATCTTTACAACTTACAAAAAAAGAAACGGAGATTATAGAATTTCTGATCAAAGGTTACACAAGTCAGGATATTGCTGATGCAATTGGCTTAAGTAAACATACTATTGATACACATCGAAGAAATATTTTGAAGAAAAATGATTGTTCTAATACTTCAGAATTATTTAGTCTTTACTTCAAAAAATAGAAAAAAAGCAAGCCGATAAGCCGGGTTCTGTCATCTTAATAAATTAAGACGCTTTGTCATTTATCTAGTATTTTAGTTACCTAAAACATCAATCTGCCTACCCCCCAGCAACGAACGAGTAGCTCTTAACTGCTGGTATACATGGCATTGCTCCGCATAGAGTTTACCTGGTTTCACTACAGCCGAACTGTACATACTTTCTGTTGCACTTGTCCTCGCCTCTCGACGGACGGGCGTTACCCGCTATGCTTACTCTTTGGAGCCCGGACTTTCCTCTTCACATACATGAAGCGACAAAGTGGCTTGCTGAGCGCAAATGTACGGCAAAAGTTACCGAAATAAAAAAGGCTTGAACATTTTTGTTCAAGCCTTTCTATTATAGAAACTTAGAAATTATTCTGATTTTTCTTCTTTCGTTTTTCCTTTTACAGAAATTTTAACGCCATCTTTTGCTTCATTTAAATCAAGGATTAATTCATCTCCTTCACTAATTACAGCATTGATGATTTCTTCTGCCATCGGATCTTCGATGTATTTCTGAATCGCACGTTTCAACGGACGAGCTCCATAATCTTTATCAAATCCTTTGTCTGCGATAAAATTCTTTGCTTCCTCAGTTAATTCAATATGATAATTTAAAGCTGTTAAACGCTCTATTAAACTTGCCAATTCAATATCGATGATTTTCATGATATCTTCTTTTGTTAATGAATTAAAGAAGATAATATCATCAATACGATTCAAAAATTCTGGAGCAAAAGCACGTTTTAAAGCTGTTTCAATTGTTGATTTTGCGCGTTCATCAGCAGAATCTTTCTTAGATGAAGTTCCAAATCCAACACCATCTCCAAACTCTTTCAATTGTCTTGTACCAATGTTAGACGTTAAAATGATAATCGTATTACGGAAATCAACTTTACGACCTAAACTATCAGTTACATGACCATCATCCAAAATTTGTAATAAAATATTGAATACATCTGGATGCGCTTTCTCAATCTCATCTAATAAGATTACTGCATATGGTTTACGGCGAACTGCTTCTGTTAATTGTCCACCTTCTTCGTAACCAACGTAGCCCGGAGGTGCTCCAACTAAGCGAGAAACGGCAAATTTCTCCATGTATTCTGACATATCGATACGAATTAATGCATCGTTAGAATCAAAGATTTCTTTCGCCAAAACTTTCGCTAATTGTGTTTTACCAACACCCGTAGTACCTAAGAAAATGAATGAACCAATTGGTTTATTTGGATCTTTCAATCCTGCACGATTACGCTGAATTGCTTTCACAACTTTCGTTACCGCTTCATCTTGACCAATTACTTTTCCTTTCATTAACTCATTCATCTGAGCTAACTTTTTCAATTCCTTTTCAGCTACACGATGTACAGGAACGCCAGACATCAACGAAACAACTTCCGCTACATTTTCTTCTGTAACCGTTTCACGATTCTCTTTCGATTCTTGTACCCATTTTGCTTGCTCACGTTTCAAATCACTTTCTATTTGTTTCTCTGAATCACGTAAACGAGCTGCTTCTTCGTATTTTTGAGATTTTACAACTTTCGTTTTCTCTTCACGAACTTCTTCTAATTTTGCTTCAAGGTCTAAAATTTCTTGAGGAACTTTTATATTCTTGATATGCACACGAGAACCCGCTTCATCTAAAGCATCAATTGCTTTATCTGGCAAGAAACGATCTGTAATATAACGTGTTGTCAAATTAACACAAGCTTGTAACGCTTCATCTGTATAATTTACATTGTGATGCGCTTCATACTTATCTTTGATGTTATGTAAAATCTGTAATGTTTCTTCTGGAGTTGTTGGCTCAACCATCACATTTTGAAAACGACGAACTAATGCGCCATCTTTTTCAATATATTGACGATATTCGTCCAACGTTGTTGCTCCAATACATTGTAATTCTCCACGCGCCAAAGCAGGTTTGAACATGTTAGAAGCATCTAAAGAACCTGTAGCTCCTCCTGCTCCAACAATTGTATGTAACTCATCAATGAAAAGAATAATGTCATCATTTTTCTCTAATTCATTCATAATAGCTTTCATACGCTCTTCAAATTGTCCACGATATTTAGTTCCAGCAACTAGTGATGCTAAATCTAATGTTACTACACGTTTGTTAAACAAAACGCGCGAAACTTTACGTTGTACAATTCTTAAAGCTAAACCTTCTGCAATTGCAGATTTACCAACACCTGGTTCTCCAATTAACAATGGATTGTTCTTTTTACGACGAGAAAGAATTTGAGAAACACGTTCTATTTCTTTTTCACGTCCAACTACAGGATCCAATTTTCCTTCTTGCGCAATTGCTGTTAAATCTCTTCCAAAATTATCTAAAACTGGCGTTTTACTTTTTGAAGTTGATTTACTTGTTGATGCACGCTCAAAATCGTTATCAGAATCACCTCCATCAAAAGATGGATTTTCTGCACGAGGAGATTGAATTTCCTCATCTTGAAATTGAAATTTGAATTCTTCCTTTACTGTATTGTAATCAATATCCAACTTATTCATCAATTTTGTAATCGGATCGTTTTCATTACGAAGGATACACAATAATAAGTGAATTGTATTTACAGTCGGACTTTTAAACAATTTCGCTTCTAAGAACGTTGTTTTCAACGCTCTTTCAGCTTGTTTTGTCAAACTCAAATTTTTTATATTATTACCAGGAGTTTCTTTTGCTGGGTTTAGGTTTTCTATTTTTTGACGCATTTCATCTAAATCGACATTCAATGCTTCTAAGACAGAAATGGCTTTCCCTTCACCGTCGCGAATAATCCCCAACAGAAGGTGTTCCGTTCCTATTTGGTCGTGGCCTAATCTCAACGCTTCTTCCTTACTGTAAGAAATAACGTCTTTTACTTGTTGTGAGAAATTATCGTTCATTTTACTATTTAAGCTGTCTTTAACAAATATAATTATTCTGATAGACTATAGCATAAATTATGCCTATGTCCGAAATGATTTGATGATTCCTTAAAATAACGAATTATTGTCTATTAATTTCAAAATAGCTGACAATATTTCATATCAATTCTTAAAGAATTCATAATAATTTGAGAGATAGATGTCGTTGCTAAAAAATCGTACAAATCGCCTTTATTCATTTTCAAATCATCGTGAAGTTCTAAAATTTCTTCGGAATTTAACTCATTATTTTGGTTAAAAATTTCATCAATTTCATTTCTTCTTTCAGGACTATACAATGTCGACGAACACCATGTCACAATTTTTTCTTGCGAAACATCTTTTACGCTCAGTTTATTTTCATTCCAAAACAAAAGGTAAGCATTTTTAGTTGTTCTTTCAAAAACAAAAATTGTAAAAGGTGCGATTTCTGACAAATTTTCCGAATTAATAAACTCATTTACAGAATTATATTTCAATAAATCTAACAAGATAATTCCTCTACTTTCTCTGTATTTCTCTTTGAAATGCGTTGGTTTTTCTATTCCTCCATTCAAAATACACGCAACATATTGCTCCGAATAAAAAATCCAAGTCCCATTCGCACGCTCATCTACAGGCGAAAAATAGGTTTTATCAAAACGCTTTTGCTCCACAATCTCTTTAGAAGAAGAACGATTAATTTCCTCATCTCGGTTGTGTGTCAACACAAATTCATCCTCATTTCTGTAAAAACTGATTATACACATCTCATTTTTCAATTTAGTTCAAATGTAAAAATTTATCTTTGCAAAGAATTATGAGTATTCAGAAAACTATAGCGCATTCTTTTGATGAAATGAAATCGATTCTTTTGCAATTTGACGATATGTCTTTTCAAAAGGAATTAGAAATCATTTCTGATGCTTCTGTTGGTCAACATTTTCGACATATTATCGAGTTTTATTCGTGCTTTTTACAAGCGCAAAAAAACAATTGTATTTGTTATGATGATAGAGAGCGAAATCGTGCTTTAGAAAATTCGGTTGTTGAAAGTTTGAATACGCTGAATCATCTAAAATCACAAATAGAACGTTTAGATTTAGAAAAAACAATTCAGCTAAAACAGAATTATTACGGAGAGAATTTCACAATTAATACCACAAATTATCGCGAATTAATGTATTGTTTTGATCATAGCATTCATCATTTTGCGTTGATTAAAATTGCGATCGAAACTCATTTTTCAACGATTAAAATTCCACAAAATTTTGGAATTGCATCTTCTACAATTGCTTTTCAAAATCAAGAAAAATGAATCCGAAAATAACAAAATGGACACGATACGAATTTTGGCCATTCTGGTTATTTTATGCGCCATTGACACCTTGGTACATTTATAAAATCTTTCAAACAGGCGCTCCAGCTTACTTTTGCTCGGCAAATCCTACAATGAAATGGGGCGGATTTATTGATTATTCTAAAATTGATTTACTCAATCAAATTGATAAAAATTATAAGCCAAAAACCATTTTTTTTGATGAATTTACAACACAAGAAATTCCGTTTAATTTTCCCTTTATTGCAAAACCAAATCTTGGTGAACGTGGAATTGGTGTAGAATTAATCAGAAATGAAATTGATTGGAAAAATTATTTAGAGCAAAATAATCGAGATTTAATTTTACAAGAATATATTCAATCAAACTTTGAGTTTGGTGTTTTCTATGTTAGATTACCAAAAGAAAAAAATGGTAAAATACTGTCGATAACAGCAAAAGATTTTTTGACGTTTACGGGTGATGGAAAATCAACTTTGAAAGAATTAATCGAACAAAATTTAAGAGCTTTTTACCGAAAAGAGTATTTGTTTAAACGTTTACAAAACGAACTAAATTCAGTTCTTCAAAAAGATGAAAAATTATTGGTTGAACCAATAGGAAATCATAGTCGAGGAACAACTTTTTTAGATGGATCTTCTCTAAAAACGTCTAAATTAGAAGAAACTATAGATCAAATCGCACAAAAAATTGATGGTTTTTATTATGGTCGTATCGATTTGAAAGCAAAAAGTTTAGAAGATTTTCAGAACGGAAATTTTGTCATACTTGAAATTAATGGTGCAAATTCTGAAGCAACTCATATTTATGATCCGAATTTTAATTTGATAAAAGCTTATAAGGAAGTGATTAAGCATTTGAATTACCAACATAAAATTGCTGTTCAAAATCATCAATTAGGCGTGAAATGGACAGATTGGAAATTGCTTGCGAGAGAATTAATAAAACGCTATTAAACTTAATTTGACCAAAATTGGCAGATTTTCTGGAAAGGAATAAAGATTGAATGATGTTTTCAAAACCAATTTTATGAGTTATCCTTTTCCGAAGAAAACTATTATAATTCCTCTGCTACTGCTTATACCAATGTGGATTATCTTTTTGTTCCAACAAAACGGATACAATTTAAACGGTTGTTACGGCGTTATTCCGAGAACTTTCGTAGGATTGAAAGGAATTCTGCTCTCACCTTTATTTCATTCGGGTTGGAAACACATTATCAGTAATACCTTTCCGTTAGCATTTCTTAGCTTTATCGCACTATTGATGTACGATAGATTAGCTTATTATGTTATTTTTTTTGGTTGGATTTTATCAGGAATTATTCTTTGGATGATTGGAAATCCTCCTTTTTTAGATGATAATGTAAGTTGCCATATCGGAGCAAGTTCTATCGTTTATTTATTGGCTTCGTTCATATTTTTCAGTGGAATTATTAGAAAAGAACGCGGTTTAATGGCGATTTCATTAATCATTATTTTATTATACGGCGGAATGATTTGGGGAATGGTTCCTCAAGAAATTTTACCACAATTAAAAACAGATACAAGTAGTAATTCTATTTCTTGGGAAGGACATTTAAGTGGATTTATTTCGGGTGCATTTTTTGCTTATTTGTTTAGAAATATTGGTCCACAAAAAGAAGTTCCGAAATGGGATCAAGAAAATTATTATGATCCACAAGCCGAGCGTTTATGGGATATTTACCAAGAACAAGAACGTTTGAAAGCAGAATATCTTGAATCTTTGGATGAGAAAGATGATAAAAATATTGAACCAAATTATCAAACAAAAACCCCTGAAAATTAATTTTCAGGGGTTTTTATTTTTTCAAATTCTTCTTAGAAAGGCATTCCAGGAATGTTTGGTAAATTTTCTTGAGCTGTTTTTTTCGCTCTGTCAATTGCTTCTGTTTTTACTTGTTCCAACGCTTTGTTTAACGTCATCACTAACAAATCTTCAATTTCTTCTTTTTCCATTCCTTCAGCAAGTTCAATATCTTTTACTGTTGCCAATTTAGACATTGTAATTTTTACTTTTCCATCGTTAGAAGTCGTTGTAAATATTTCTCCATCTAATTCATTTTTCAAATCAGAAAATTTATCTTTAAATGAATTGATTTTTCCCATCATTCCCATGATGTCTCCAAAATTTCCAAACATTTGTCTTTATCTTTAATAATTAGTTATTCGTGTAGTTTTTTCCACAATAAATCTTTCAATTCTGTGATTCCTTTTCCAGAAACAGACGAAATAAATATCGTATCAATATCAGTTGGTAATTGTGCTTTAATCTCAGCTTCCAATTCATCATCTAACATATCTGACTTAGAAATAGCTAAAATTCGTTCTTTATCTAACAATTCAGGATTGAATTTTTTCAATTCATTCAACAGAATTTCATATTCTTTTTTATAATCTTCTGTATCGGCAGGAATTAAAAATAATAAGTTAGAATTACGCTCAATATGACGCAAGAAACGATGTCCAAGACCTTTTCCTTCTGCCGCACCTTCGATAATTCCAGGAATATCTGCCATAATAAATGACTGATGATTACGGTATTCTACAATTCCCAAGTTAGGTGTTAACGTTGTAAATGCGTAATCTGCAATTTTTGGTTTAGCAGCCGAAACAGCTGATAATAAAGTAGATTTTCCTGCATTTGGAAAACCAACTAAACCAACATCTGCCAAAATTTTCAACTCCAATGTAACTTGACGCTCGTCACCATCCAAACCTGGCTGTGCATAACGAGGCGTTTGACGCGTTGCAGAACGGAAATGCCAGTTTCCTAGCCCCCCTTTTCCTCCTTGCGCAATAATTAATTCTTGCCCATTTTCTGTTACTTCGCCAATAATATTTCCTTCGTCATCTTTGGCAATTGTTCCGATCGGAACTTCCAAAATAATATCTTCACCGTCAGCACCAGTAGAACGAGATTTACCTCCACGTCCACCGTTTTGCGCACGGAAATGTCTTTTGAATCGAAATTCTAACAAGGTCCAAAGATTTGAGTTTCCAAGAAGCGTGATATTTCCTCCACGTCCACCATCTCCACCATCTGGTCCACCTTTGTCAATATATTTTTCGCGATGCAAACTTGCTGAACCCGCACCTCCATGTCCGGCTCTACAATTTATTTTTACGTAGTCAACAAAATTTGATTGCATAATTTTTCTCTTTTAATTAGTCTGCAAAAGTACAATTTCTAATTTGTTTATTAAAATCTTGTATTATCTATTTTGAATGAATAATTTATAATGACTCAGATTTTTATTTATATTTATTCAATTAATTAACACACTATCATGAATACTAAAAAAATTTGTCCGAATATACTGATGACTAACTTCTGAAAAAGCAAAAACAAACCAAAACAATGGTAATTACTTTTGGATGTTTGATGTTTTTGATTTCTATCTTCTTGGTATATTCAGCAATAAAATCAAAAAATTATGCATTAATTGCCGTTGCTTGCAGAACTTCAACTACTTTGATGCCTTTGGTCATAAGGCTTTCTATGATTAACAAAGAAATAAAATCGCGCCAAAAATAGATTCAATAGTATGAATAACGAACATTTACAACGATTACTTCCTTTTGGTTATATTTATTTAGTCTTCATGGGAATTATTAAAGAATCTATTTTTTATTATCAATTGGATATTAATATTCTGAAATTTTCGAGCATTATGGATATCTTAATTAGTCCAATAGCCGAAATCACCGCACATCCTTTCTTACTAATCTTTTTTATTCTTCTTATTTTTCTACTTTATAGTTTTAAACAGTATTCATTGAAACATCCAGAGAAAAAATTCATTAAGAAATATTACAAGATTAAAGAAACTGATAACCTCACGAATGAAGAATTCACTAAGAAAATTAATCAAAATTTAATTGGATTCTTTTTTGTTATGCTGATTTGTTTCTTTTTAGGATTTGGAGTTGGTGGTGGTAATTTTTTATCAAAACGAATAAAAAATGGAGATTTAAAATTCGAAAAATATGGACAGACCTTAACTTTCAATTCTGGTGAGAAAAAAGAAATTTATTTAGTCAATACGAATAGTCTTTATTATTTTTATGTTGTGAAAGGTCAAAAAACTGTTGAAATTTCTCCAATTAGCACAATACAATCAATCACGAAAAATAAGTAATCAAAACATATTTTTATAATGAATAGGATTGATTAATTTTGCAGCATGTACAAACAATTCAAAAACATTTTATTTCAATTACAACCCGAAGAAGCACATCATTTCGTTACACGAAATCTAAAAAATTATGCTGCATTTCCTGGAGTTGGAAAATTATTAGATAAATTTTATCAATACAATCAACCAAGTTTAGAACGAGAAGTTTTTGGAATTAAATTCAAAAATCCAATTGGTTTGGCTGCAGGTTTTGATAAAAATGCTGAATATATTGAAGAATTGAACCACTTCGGATTTGGCTTTATCGAAATTGGAACCGTTACACCAAAACCTCAACCGGGAAATGATGCACCACGTATGTTTCGTTTGATGGAAGATGAGGCGATTATTAACCGAATGGGATTTAATAACAAAGGTGTTGATTTTGTTGTTTCGAAAATTAGAGAATTAAAAAATCGTGAAAACTATATCATTGGCGGAAATATTGGTAAAAACAAATTGACACCAAATGAAGATGCTGTTGACGATTACATCAAATGTTTCAATGCATTGTTTGATTATGTTGATTATTTTGTAGTCAATGTAAGTTCTCCAAACACACCTGGATTACGCGATTTACAAGAAAAAGAACCTTTATTGTACATTCTTAATTATTTGCAACAATACAATAATCAAAACGAAAAACCGAAACCAATTTTACTTAAAATCGCACCAGATTTAACAGATTCTCAATTGGACGATATTATAGATATTGTATTAGAATCTAAAATTGCTGGAGTGATTGCTACAAATACAACCATTTCAAGAGAAGGATTAAAATCTGATCCAGAAATTGTAAAAGAAACTGGTGGAGTTTCGGGAAAACCACTTAAAAATCGTTCAACAGAAGTGATTCGTTATCTTTCTGAAAAATCGAACAAAGCATTTCCTATCATTGGAGTTGGTGGAATTCATACCGCTGAAGATGCTAAAGAAAAACTGGAAGCTGGTGCAAGTTTGTTACAAGTTTATACAGGTTTTATTTATGAAGGCCCTGCTGTTGTAAAAAACATTTGCAAAGGCTTGGTTGAAGGAAAAAAGTAAAGTCATTCTGAACTCGTTTCAGAATCACATGATATAAATTGATGAGAAGCTGAAATAAATTCAACTTGACATAATTGTCATTCCGAGCTTGTCGAGGAATCTCAGATTCTTCATTTCGCAAAAGATACATTCAGAATGACATTATACTAAAAATGCTCCTTTAATTAAAAGGAGCATTTTTAATATAATGTAAAAGTTGTTCTTATAAAACTTCTTTAATTGCTGCGTTCAATTTTTCGGTAATATCTTCAATAGAACCTACTCCATCAATCTCAACCCATTTTCCTTGCGCTTTGTAGTGCTCTGCTACAATTGCAGTTTTCTCGTAATATTCTGTAATACGATCACGGATAATTTTTTCGTCCACATCATCTGCACGACCAGAAGTTTTTCCGCGCTCTAATAAACGTTGAACCAAAATTTCGTCATCCACAACTAATGCTAATGTAATCGAAACTTCGCTTTCGTATTTATCTGCTAAGATTTTATCTAAAGCCTCTGCCTGAGATGTTGTACGTGGATATCCATCAAAAATATATCCTTGCGCATTTGGATTGTTATCTAAATGATCAACCAACATATTTGTTGTTACCTCATCTGGAACTAATTGTCCCTTGTCCATGTAAGATTTCACAAGAGCGCCTAATTCTGTTTCATTTTTAAGGTTGAAACGAAATAAGTCTCCAGTAGAAATTTGAGGAGTTTGGTACTTTTCTTCTAAAAATTTAGCTTGTGTTCCTTTACCACTGCCAGGAGGTCCGAACAATACAATGTTTAGCATTTTGTTTTAATGTTTTATTTGATAAATATCTGGTAAATTTCTTCCTAATCCGTCAAAATCTAATCCATAACCTACTACAAATTTATCAGGAATAGAAATTCCTACTAAATCTACCTTTAAATCTTTTTTGTAAGCATCTGGCTTAAATAATAAAGTTGCTACTTTTAATGATTTTACCTTTTTCTCTTTCAAGATTCGGTGCAACTCTACTAACGTATTACCTGTATCTACAATATCTTCTAAAATAATTACGTGACGTCCTTCAACATTCATCGGAATATCCATCTCAATAGTAATTTTCCCTGTTGATTCTGTTCCTTCGTAAGATTTTAATTTCAAGAATGAAATCTCACATTCTCCTTGATATTGTTTTAAGAAATCGCTGAAGAACATTACAACTCCGTTTAATACACCAACAAAAATCGGTCTTTCGTCTTTGTATTCTTCGTAAACTTCGTTTGCCATATTTTTGATGGCGTGTTCTATTTCTTCAAAAGCGATGTACGGAATAAATTTTTTACCGTGAATTTCTATTTCTTTCATTGTTTGAGATATTCAAATATATACTTTTTTTGATAAAGTTTAAAACATTTATCTATTTTATTAGATTGTCATTGAGAAAATGCGTGTTTCTGGCTCGTTATCTATCATTCTCTTATCGAATGTCATACACACATTTCGAACGTATGGACGTCCTTCTTCTTTTACGATCAAACCATTTTCTACAAATTCAATCAAATTATCGTCAACCATATCTTGTAACATAGTTTTGATACGATCTACATCATCAAATTTCATGTTATCATCAGCCCAAGAAGTTTCTAAATTACACATTAAATTTAGAATATGACGACGCATAATCAAATCTTCTTCTGATAATATATGTCCTTTGAAAACGGATAATTCTCCGTTATTGATTGATTTTTCGTACTCTTCTACTGTCTTCTCGTTTTGTGCAAAACTATACCAAGAATCACTGATAGAAGAAACTCCTAAACCAACCATTAATTGTGTTTTCGAAGAAGAATATCCCATAAAATTACGATGTAATGTATGGTTTTTCATCGATTGATACATCGAGTCTTGTTCTAAGGCAAAATGATCCATTCCAACTTCGAAATAGTTCATTTCCTCGAACATTTTCTTTCCTTCTTCATATAATGCACGTTTCAATTCTGGTGAAGGCAAATCATCGTCCTGAAAACCACGTTGTCCAACACCTTTTATCCACGGCACATGCGCATAACTGTAAAACGAAATACGATCTGGATTTAATTCTTTTGTCAAATTAATAGTTTCCATCATTCCTTCCATTGTTTGATGTGGAAGACCAAAAATCAAATCGTGAGAAATCGATGTAAAACCAATTTCGCGCGCTTCTTCGGTTGCTCTTTTCACATTCTCGAAAGGTTGAACACGATTGATCGCTTCCTGAACTTTCAGATCATAATCTTGTACACCATACGAAATACGTCTAAAACCTAAATCGTATAAAGCCTGTAAATGTTCTCTTGTTGTGTTATTTGGATGACCTTCTAAACTAAATTCGTGTCCTTCAGCTACATCCGCATATTCAAAAATACCATCAATTAATTTCTTCAAATTTTCTGGAGAAAAAAACGTTGGTGTTCCTCCTCCTAAATGAATTTCTTTAATTTTTGGTCGAGATGAAAATAAATCCACATATAATCTCCATTCTTTCAAAACTGTATCAATATACGGAACTTCTACCGAATGTTGTTTCGTAATACGTTTGTTACATGCACAAAACGTACACAACGACTCGCAATAAGGTAAATGAATATAAATTGATATTCCTTCTTCTACATTACTTTCATCGAAAGATCGTTGAAAAGTTTCAATCCAACCTTGTTTAGTAAAATCATCATTGTCCCAAAACGGAACAGTTGGATAACTTGTGTAACGAGGTCCTGGAATATTATATTTCTGAATTAAATTATCCATTATCTAAAAAAATTAAAAATACTTAATCAACTTGACTAAGTATTATTTAATAAATTTTCTTTAAAAATTATTTTTATAGAATTGCCTGACGAACTCTAACTAATTTAGTTAATAAGTCTTCTAACAAATCTAATTGTAACATGTTTGCACCGTCACTTTTTGCATTTTTAGGATCTGGATGCGTTTCGATAAAAATACCATCAGCACCAACAGCAATTCCAGCTTTAGCAATCGTTTCGATTAATTCTGGCTTTCCTCCTGTTACACCTGAAGCCTGATTTGGTTGTTGTAAAGAATGTGTGATATCTAAAATAACTGGTGCATAATTTTGCATCACAGGAATTCCACGATAATCTACCACTAAATCTCCGTAACCTAACATTGTTCCACGCTCGATAATTGCTACATTATTATTACCAGAATCTGTTACTTTTTCTACAGGAAATTTCATTGCTTCTGGCGAAAGAAATTGACCTTTTTTCAACGTAACATGTTTTCCAGTTTGTGCAGCTGCAACCACTAAATCGGTTTGACGAACCAAGAAAGCAGGAATTTGTAGCACATCTACATAAGCCGCCGCCATTTCTGCATGAAAAGGTTCGTGAATATCTGTAGTTGTTGGAACATCAAAAGTTTCTCCAACTTTTTGAATAATTTTCAATGCTTTTTCATCTCCAATCCCTGTAAAACTATCAATACGAGAACGATTTGCTTTTTTGAAAGATCCTTTAAAAACATAAGGAATCTCTAATTTATCAGTAATTGTTACTACTTTTTCAGCAATTCTCAAAGCCATATCTTCACTTTCGATGGCACATGGACCAGCAAGTAAAAAGAAGTTTGGCGAATCTTTGTGTTTTATCTTTGATAAAGTTTCTATCATTGTGCAAATTTACACAAAGTTATCGACTTATTTTTCATAATTTTGCCTATACTTTATCATTCTTATTTATCGTTTTATGGATTTTTTATCTAACATTGGTATAGCTGATATTTTTGGCTATCTTGCTTCAGTCTTTATTGTACTAGCATTCTTTTTTTCGAAGATTACAATTATCCGCATTATCAATGCAATTGGTTGTGTATGTTTTGTAATTTATGCTGCTATGATCGAGGCTTGGCCAGTCCTTATTCCAAATGCGATTTTATTTTTAGTTCAGGCGTATTATATCATCTTCAAACCTGGAAAATAATCTTCAAAAACCATAAAATTGAAAATCCTATCTGCTGTACTAAATAATATTGAAACGGATCAAAGATTAGATAAAGTTTGCCATTCTTTGTTAAAATTTGGATACGATGTAGAATTGATTGGCGCGACTATAAACGGTAGACCGAAATTGAATAAACCGTACAAGACATTTTTGATGGAACAAAAGAATCAATCAACAATGAAAAAGTATGCTGAATTCAATTACAAATTATTTTTCACTTTACTTAAAAAAGCGGATAAACAAACTATTTTACTAGCGAATGATTTAGATAGCTTACTTCCTTTTTATTTGGTAAGTAAAATCAAAAAAATTCCTTTAGTTTTTGATAGTCACGAAATTTATTCAGAATTGCCATCATTACACAATCGTCCTAAAACAAAAAAAGTTTGGAAAACTTTAGAACGTTCTCTTGTTCCAAAAATCAAGTATTTTTATACCGTAAGTGATGGATATGCCAATTGGTTTCGCAAGGAATATGGTGCTAATCCGGCTGTGATTAGAAATGTTCCCAACCGAACAAAACTTAACGATAAACAAGATTTAATTTTCTTTCGCTTACCCGAAAATCCAACAAACGATAAAATATTATTGTATCAAGGCGCAATTAACATGAGTCGAGGAATTGACAGAATGATTGAAGCGTTCAAACACATTGATAATTGTCAATTTTGGATTGCTGGCGAAGGGCCTAAAAAAACTGAATACGAACAATTGGTAAAAGATTTAGACTTAACTAATCGCATTCATTTTTTAGGAAATATTCCCCCAAAAACTTTAAAAACTATAACACCTTTAGCTGATGTAGGAATGAGTATGGAAGAAGATTTAGGATTAAGCTATCGCTACGCTCTACCGAATAAATTATTTGACTTTATTCAAGCTAGAGTACCAATTTTAGCAACAAATTTACCAGAAATAAAAAAAATAGTCGAAGAGTATAAAGTTGGAAAAGTGATTGACAACCACTATCCAAAACATTTGGCTGAAAAACTACAAGAAATCTTAGACGAAGGAAAAAGAAGTTACCAAGAAAATCTTGCAAATGCTGCAAACGAACTTTGTTGGGAAAATGAAGAATTGAAATTGAAGGAGATTTTTGAAAAAATAAAAAAGTAGATTAAAATTTAATCTACTTTTTTATTTTTTATAAATATGCGGATTTTCCACTACTCCTTTTTTAAATACTTTTCTAACGCCCATTCTTAGTACATTATCAACTTGCAAAACTTGATCCAAAACCTTTTGCTCTGGGCGACCTCTAAACGAAGTCACATGAAAAGAATCTGTTTCCCTTAAAGGTTCTTTAGAAAAATAATAATTTGAAACACATTTTCTAAAACCTTCAAACTTTATTGGAGAAACCGAATGCAAAGAATCATTATGCGTTGCCATTACTGCTAATCGATTGAATTTACTAAAAATTGTAATTTGATCATTTTTCAATCCATTTGGCCAAACTTCTAAATTACCACCATATTCTTCTTTCCAATCTGGCGTTACATAATACAATAAATTCAACACACGCCACAATTCTCTTTTCGCATCGTGAGAATTATCCAAATGAGGCTGTAAAAATTGACGATTTCCCATCATAGACAAACCTCCAGCATACAAAGATGAATCTGGAATAGGTTGTTTTATTTCGCAAATCTCAGCAATCAAATTTACGATTCTTTCATCTTGAAAAGCGTAAATAATTTCTTCTAAAATAGGATGATATTGATCCATTTGAACAGCAATATATTTATCTTCTTTCAAACTTTTTTTCAACACCATTTCTTTTTCTTGTGGAAAAACTTGATTTATCTCCAAAACTAATTCTTCTGGCAATAGATCATCAACCCAAAAATAACCGATCTTATCTTTGCTACTATTATATTGTTGACTTATTTCTTCCTTTTGATCAATTAATCGTTGTAAAATTATATCTGCATATTGATTTCTGTTCATAATCATAAAGTTAATTAAAAATTTGTTTCAAAATAATTTCGGCATTCAATTTATCATTCAAATCATATTCAAGCGTATCTATATATTTTTTTGACGCTAAAAAAGGTTGATTTTTCAAATAATTAATAGCTTTTATCAGCTCTGATTTATTCGAAACTTGAACACAAAGTCCACTAATTTTCTCATCATCTATCACATTTTCATTTATTATCGAAAAACGACTATTAAATAATGCATTTATCACTTTGAGTTTTGTTCCAGATTCCTGAAAAGACCATGCTATATTAAGATGTGCTTTTTCGAAAAGATTTTTCAAATGATTAAAATCTTTCAATTTAACAAATTGTATATGTGGATGATTTTTAATTTTTCCTTTTACCCAATCCTCTCTAGAGCCTGAAGCAACAACGAAAGGAAAATCAATTTCTTTAAAAACTTCTATCAAGAAATCGACTGCTTTACAATTGTCCGAAGCTCTCAAATCTCCATGATATAAAGCAAATTTTCCTTTTTCACTTAGTGATTGAAAAGTTTCATTTCCATGAAAAACAGGTACAAATTTTCCTTTATTATATTTTTCTTGAATATAATTTTGTTCAAATTTAGAGAGTGTAAAAACTTCATCAAACTGATGGATGATATTTTCGTATTGAATATATTTTTTTGCCTCAATATAAAACAATGCTTTTTTTACCAGATTCTTCTCGCTTTCAGCTAATCCAGAAAAATAATTTTGTTCAATATTATGTAATCGCAAATATTTAGAATAACCTTCAAGGTTATATTTATTCAAAATAAATGTTGTTTTTAGACTTTCAAAAAATATAGGTGCTTTCAACGATTTAATTCGTTCATACAATAATTTGCTATCCCTCGATTTTACTGAAATAGGATATTTCTGAAAAATATAAAAAGGCTTTTGATGTATTGGATAAAAATAAACTTCTTTAGCATATTTTCTTAAAACATCGCTTTCTATTTCATTAAACCCAAACAGATGTAAATGAATCTCAACCCCAAGTTGATGAAATGCTTTCAATTTATAAAAAACATCTATAACACCTCCATAATTGGGAGGAAATGGAACATCCATACTTATAAAATGAAGCTTATTACCTTGATACATTAGTCAGTTAATTATTTAACAAAAAAAAGAGTCTACAACTAAGTAAACTCTTTCTTCAAAATTATATTGTGTAATTTATCTTATTCTGATATCGCTTCCGCAACTTCAAATAATCTTCCGTCTTCACAACGCACTTTACGCGCAGGATAGCGACGAATAATTTCATAATCGTGTGTAGCCATCAAAACTGCACAATTATTATCTTTCGATACCGACAACAACAAATCCATAATATCATTTGACGTTTCTGGATCTAGGTTTCCTGTAGGCTCATCTGCTAAAATTAATTCAGGATGATTTAATAAAGCACGAGCAATAGAAACACGCTGTTGTTCTCCTCCAGAAAGACGGAAAGGCATCATTTTCTTTTTTGACAACATCCCTACCGAATCTAAAACCTCATCAATACGTTTATCGATTGTAGCCTTATCTTTCCAACCTGTTGCTTTCAAAACGAACGTTAAATTTTGCTCAACAGTACGATCTGTTAACAATTGGAAATCCTGGAAAACAATTCCTAAATGTCTTCTAAGATCAGGAATTTTACTTGTTTTCAATGATTTCAAATCCATTCCAACTACATAACCTTGTCCCGATTGAAGTGGTAAATCACCATAAAGCACTTTCAACAAACTACTTTTTCCACTTCCTGTTTTTCCGATAAGGTAGACAAATTCTCCTTCATTAAGTGTAAAATTAACGTCAGATAATACTAAATGATTTCTTTGATATATAGATGATTGACTTAACTCAATTACATTTTTAGCTTCCATACTTTTCTACAGTCTTTAAAACAAATGTAAAAAAAAAAGCTTGAAAGAACGACCTTCAAGCTTATTTTTTATGAATTGTAGCGATTATCTTTTAGCTCTTACTTCACTAACAGTTAATGCTTTTCTTCCTTTCTTTCTACGAGCAGCTAATACTTTGCGCCCGTTTTTAGAAGCCATACGCTCACGGAATCCGTGTTTGTTTCTTTTTTTTCTGTTACTTGGTTGAAATGTTCTTTTACTCATCTTTACTAAGTTTCTAATCCATTACTCGAATGGGTTGCAAATATACAGTTATTATTATTAATTCAAAAATCAAATTGATAGAAAATTACAAAAAAGCTGAATTAATAGTAAACCGCGTTCCGTTCCACACTTTGTAATTTTCGAAGTGCAAATATAAAAACATTTTTTTGTTAAGCAAGAGAAAATTAAAACAATAACAATTAAAACTTATCAACAATATCATTTGCGAAGATCAAACGAAGCTATTTTTAGAAGGATTAGAAAAGTTTCCTTAAAACTTTCATAAAACATCAAATATCTTGTTTTTATCAGTCTTTTTTTAGCTTAAAATTCGTATATTAGCCACCTTATATAACAAAACAATATGACTGAAGGAGAAAGACTAATCCCAATTAATATTGAGGATGAAATGAAATCCGCTTACATCGATTATTCGATGTCGGTAATCGTATCTCGTGCGCTTCCGGATGTGCGTGATGGCTTAAAACCTGTACACCGTAGAGTATTATTCGGAATGTATGAATTAGGTGTTTTTTCTAATCGTTCTTACAAAAAGTCGGCACGTATTGTAGGGGAAGTTTTAGGTAAATTTCACCCACACGGCGACAGTTCTGTTTACGACACAATGGTACGTATGGCGCAACCTTGGTCTTTGCGTTACTTATTAGTTGACGGACAAGGTAACTACGGTTCTGTAGATGGTGATCCACCTGCTGCAATGCGTTATACTGAAGCAAGACTTCAAAAAATTTCAGACGAATTATTAGCTGATTTAGATAAAGAGACAGTTGACTTTCAACTAAACTTTGACGATACTATCCAAGAACCTACTGTATTACCTACTCGTGTTCCAAACTTATTAGTAAATGGTGCATCTGGTATTGCGGTTGGTATGGCAACAAATATGGCGCCACATAACTTAACAGAAGTTATTGACGGAACAATTGCTTACATCGACAATCGTGAGATTACAATTGACGAATTAACACAATACATCAAAGCACCAGACTTCCCAACAGGAGGTACAATCTATGGTTATGATGGTGTAAAACAAGCTTTCGAAACTGGACGTGGACGTGTTGTTTTACGTGCAAAAACTAATTTCGAAGAAGTACATGGTCGCGATTGTATTATTGCTACAGAAATTCCTTACCAAGTTAACAAAGCAGACATGATTGCAAAAACTGCTGAGTTAGTAAAAGATGGTAAATTAGATGGTATTTCTGAGATTCGTGACGAATCTGACCGTAAAGGTATGCGTATCGTTTATGTCCTTAAAATGGATGCGGTTCCTAACGTTGTTTTAAATAAACTATATAAATTTACTCAATTACAATCATCTTTCAGTGTAAATAATATTGCCTTGGTAAAAGGTAGACCAGAGCAATTGAATTTGAAAGACATGATTTATCATTTCGTAGAACATCGTCACGAAGTGATTGTTCGTCGTACGGAATACGAATTGAGAAAAGCGCAAGAAAGAGCTCATATCTTAGAAGGTTACATGAAAGTAATCGGAACACAAGATGATCTTGATCGTGCAATTAAAATCATTCGCGAATCTGCAACACCAGACGAAGCGCGCACAGGATTAATGGAAGCTTTCGAGTTATCAGAAATTCAAGCACGTGCAATCTTAGATTTACGTTTACGTACATTGACTGGTCTTGAGATTGATAAAATTCGTGAAGAGTACGAAGAAATCATGAAAATGATTAACCATTTGAAAGATATTTTAGCAAACGAAGATTTACGTATGCAAATTATCAAAGATGAGTTATTAGAAATTCGTAAAAAATATGGTGACGAACGTCGTACAGATATCGATTACGCAGGTGGAGACTTAAATATCGAAGATTTAATTCCTGATGAGCAAGTTGTTTTAACGATTTCTCACATGGGTTACATCAAACGTACACCACTTTCTGAATACCGCAAACAATCTCGTGGAGGAGTTGGTAATAGAGCCGCTACAACACGTGACGAAGATTTCTTAGAGTATATGGTTTCGGCATCTAACCACCAATACATGTTATTCTTTACAGAAAAAGGAAAATGTTATTGGATGCGTGTGTACGAAATTCCAGAAGGTTCTAAAACATCTAAAGGTCGTGCAATTCAGAATTTGATTAACATCGAGCCAGATGATAAAGTAAAAGCATATATCCTTACACATGATTTAATGAACGAAGAATACGTAAATAATAATTACGTAATCATGGTAACTAAAAATGGTATCATCAAGAAAACATCTTTAGAAGCTTATTCTCGTCCACGTGTTAATGGTATCAACGCAATTACTGTTCGCGAAGGTGACACATTATTAGAAGCTTTATTAACAGATGGTAAATCTCAAATTATGATCGCTTCTAAATATGGTAAAGCTATCCGTTTCGAAGATGAGAAAGTTCGTCCAATGGGTCGTACTGCTTCTGGTGTTCGCGGAATCAACTTAGGAGATCAACCAGATAATGAGGTTATCGGGATGATTGTTGTGACTGATGTAGAAAAAGAAACTGTATTAGTTGTTTCTGAACAAGGTTACGGAAAACGTTCTTCTATCGAAGATTATCGTGAAACGAATCGTGGCGGTAAAGGTGTAACAACTCTTAATATTACTGATAAAACTGGAAAATTAATCGCGATTGAAGCTGTTACAGACGAAGATGATTTAATGATTATTAATAAATCTGGAGTTGCTATTAGAACTGGTTTAGATGAAATTCGTGTAATGGGTCGTGCAACACAAGGTGTTCGATTGATTAACTTGAAAAAGAACGACGAAATTGCAGCAATTGCAAAAGTACAAGTTGAAGAAGAATTGGAAAACGAAGTAGAACTTGATGAAGAAGGAAATCCAATTGTTGTAGAAAACACAAACGAAAACAACGAAACTCAAGCAGAAGAAACGCCTGCTGAGGATCCAAATAATGAATAATCAATGAAAAAATTATTATTTAGTTTAGGATTAGTTTTAGCAATGTCGACATCATTCGCTCAAACTAACACAGAAGAATTAACGACAGAACCTACAGTTTTAGCTGAAAAATATAATAAATCAGCAAAAGAAAACTTAGCAAAAGGTGACGTTACAAAAGCAAGTCAAGATTTAGCAAAATTATCTAAATACGAAAACGGTAAAGTTTGGCAAGTCAAAAATAAAGACTCTAAAAAAGACGAATTTTACTATTCTCAAGCCGATTTAGATAAAGCTACAGCTAGTGGTAATTACGCAAAAGCGAAAGAAGTTGCTTTACAACCAAAATATGGTTTCTTGTTGCAATCTGAAGTTTCTAATTTAGCAAACAAAGAATTAGACGCTGCAAACAAAGCAATGGACGCAAAACAATTTACTGAGGCTGGAACAAAATTCTTAAATGTTTTCAACTTAGTTGAAGCTTTAGGTACAAAAGAAGATATCTATAAATATCAAGCTGCAATCTGTTTTTACAACGCAGCTGATTATGATAAATCGTTAACGATTTTGAAAGAATTAGCGGCAAAAGGATTCACTGGTAAATCAGCTAATCAAACAAAAGATTACAACCGTGACATGTATGTTTTAGCACTTAATGGATTGTACAATGCGAAAAAATACGATACTATCGTAGAAGAAGCAACTACAAAATATCCAAAAGATGCTGACATCAACAATATCGCAACTGGAATTTACCAAGTTTCTGGAAACTCTGATAAAATGACAAAACGTATCGAAGAAGCGATTAAAATTAATCCAAACGATGCACAAAATTATTACAACTTAGGAGTTTTATATTTAGATGACGCTTCTAAAGCAGAAGAATCTAAAAACTTGTTCAAAAAAGCGATTGAATTAAATCCTAAACATTTCGAGTCTTACAACAATTTAGTTTTAGCTATTTTGCAACCAGACAAAGAAATTGTTGAAACAATGAACAACAATTTAGGAACATCTAAAAAAGAGAAAGAAATTTATAATGCAAACGAAGTAAAACGCAAAGCTTTGTTTACAGAAGCAGCTCCTTATCTTGAAAAAATGTACGAAATTCAACCAGAAAATCGTCAAGTTATTCGTAACTTAATTCAAGCTTACAAAACGTTAGGAAACGATCAAAAAGAAAATTTCTATCGTGACGCTGAGAAAAAATTAGTAAAATAATTATTTCAATATAACACAAAAAAGGACTTCAATTGAAGTCCTTTTTTGTGCTTTATCATTCTGAATGTAGCTTAAGTAAAACTTAAAACAAATCCCAATTTCTTAAATCTGGTAAAAAATGATGGGCTGTCAAATCATAACGAACTGGCACAACAGAAACATAACCTTCCTCTAAAGCACGTTCGTCTGTATCTTCACCTTTGTCAAGATTTTTAAACTCTCCACTCATCCAATAATACGTTCTTCCACGAGGATCTTCACGTTTATCAAATTTTTCTTCCCATTTTGCATCAGCTTGGCGACAAACTTTAATTCCTTTTATTTCATGTCCTTTCAACTTCGGAATATTAACGTTCAACACTACACCTTTTGGTAATTTATGTTTTAAAACTTGATCAATAATTGTTTTAATAAATTCTTCTCCAGCTTTAAAATCTGCATTGTAAGCAAAATCACACAACGAAAAACCTATCGCAGGAATCCCTTCTATACCAGCTTCTACAGCAGCAGACATTGTTCCCGAATAAATCACATTCACCGACGAATTTGATCCGTGATTAATTCCCGAAATACACAAATCTGGTTTACGAGGCAAAATTTGCGAAACAGCCAATTTCACACAATCCACTGGCGTTCCAGAACACGCATACTCTTTTACATCTTCATCAACTTCTATTTCATCGCAAAACAATGTCGAATTTATTGTCACCGCATGCCCCATTCCACTTTGCGGACTATCTGGCGCAACAACATAAACTTCTCCAAATCCTTTTGCAATCTCTATCAACGCTCTTATTCCAGGCGCAGTTACTCCATCATCATTTGTAACTAAAATTAGCGGTCTTTCCATATTTTATTCTTACTTTTATTCATCATTTTTACAAATGTAAAAAACTTCCTTCTAATTTCTTTTTTGTTTTATATTTGAAGGAGTCTTAAATTATTAATTTATATAATACCAACGCAATATGTTAATTAAAAAAACGTATGTATTACTATCGTTTTTATCAATGAGTTTGCTTGCTTTTTGCTTTTGCAAACCCATGTTAGACACAGATGAAGAAAGAGAAAAGTTAATCGTAAAAAATACACGAAACACCCTAACTTACCTACATTACAAACCTGCTACTGTAGATGATAAATTTTCGGAAAATGTTTTCAATAAATATTTAGAATACATTGATCCAAGCAAACGTTTTTTATTGCAATCTGATTATGATCTATTCAAAAAAGATTATCACAATTTAGATGATTATTACAAATCAGAAAACTTAGGTTTCTACAATTCTACCGTTGATACAATCTACAAACGTATTGCTGAAGCTGAAAAATATTCGATGGATGCCTTGTCAAAACCTTTTGATTTTAATCAAAAAGAGAATTTCAATATCGATTATAAAACATCAAAATTCGCGAAAGATAAAACCGAAGCGAAAGATTTGTGGCGCAAATATTTGAAATATAACGTGATGTTAGAAATCATTTCAATGCAAGACGAATTAAAAGGTCAAAAGAAAGATACATTAGACAACTCTTCTTCTATAAAACCTGTAAAAGATCCTTTGGCAGATGAGAAAAAGAAAATCACAAAAGATACTCCTTTTGCAGAAGTAGAAAAGATGGCGCGTGAAGAAGTTAAAGACTTGATTTCTGACTATTTTCGTCGTATAAAACAGACAAAACGCGAGAATTATTTTTCTATTTACATGAACTCGTTCACAGAACAATACGATCCGCACACAACATACTTCTCTCCAACAAGTAAAGAGGATTTCGAATTCGAAATGTCTGGACAAATGGAAGGAATTGGAGCCAAAATACAAGACAAAAGAGGTTACGCTACAATTGCTGAATTAATTGTTGGCGGACCAGCTTGGAAGAGCAATAAATTAGAAGTAGGTGACAAGATCATTAAAGTTGCACAAGGGAAAAATGGTGAAGCTAAAAACATCGTTGGGATGATTTTGAGCGATGCTATTCGCCTAATTAAAGGGAAGAAAGGAACAGAAGTTGTCTTGACTATTCAGAAAAAAGACGGTTCTCAACAAACAATCTCTTTGATTCGTGAGGTGATTGAATCGGAGGAAGTGTTTGCTCGCTCATCTGTTATTACGGACGAGAAAGGAGATAAATACGGAATCATCTATTTACCTGAGTTCTACACTCCAATGGGAAAAGAAGGCGGACGTTATCCTTCGGATGATATCAAGAAAGAAATTGATATATTGAAGAAAGAAAACATCAAAGGTCTTGTCTTCGATGTTAGAAATAATGGAGGAGGTTCTCTTGAAGAGGTAGTTAAAATCTCTGGATTGTTCATCAATCAAGGACCAATTGTTCAGGTGAGACGTTCAGACGGAATGCTTAAAATTCACGAAGACAAAGATAATTCTATCGCATACGACGGGCCTTTAGTAGTAATGGTTAACGAGCTTTCTGCATCTGCGTCAGAGATTTTTGCTGCAGCAATGCAAGACTATGGCCGTGCTGTTATTGTGGGTTCTCCGCAAACCTTTGGTAAAGGTACTGTACAAACAATCTTGCCTTTAGATCGTCAGTCAGGAAGTGATGAGTTAGGCGCTATTAAGTTAACAATACAAAAATTCTACCGAGTAAACGGAGGTTCTACACAATTGAAAGGAGTTCAATCGGACATTGCATTAGTTGATCAATTTACTTACGAAGATATCAGCGAAGCTTCTCGTCCAGAAGCCTTGAACTGGGATCAAATCAAACCATTGGTTATTGCAAAATGGCCTTCTGCTTTCGATTTAGCGAAGATTAAAGCGAACAGTAAAGCTCGTTTGGCAAACAATGCACACTTAGCATTAATGAACGAAAGTTTCAAGTTCATTAAATCAATGGAAGATGTAAAAGAGATTCCTTTGAACTTAGAAGATTACAAAACGTACCGTAAAACTCGCGAAGATAAAATCAAGAAATTCGAAGCTTTAGACAAGTATAAAAACAATTTCAAATTTACAATGAATCAAAACGATTTGGCAACTACAAAAACAGATACTGTGCTGAAAGCTAAACGTAACAATTGGTTCAAAGGAATGCAAAAAGACTTTTATTTAAACGAAGCTGTTAACGTTTTAAGAGACATTAAATAATGGAACAAGAAAACGGTTCATTTTCTCATATCGTATTCAATAAATTAAGAAAGAACACCCTTGGTGTTCTTTCTTTTAGTGTAATAGTATTAGCTGCAATCATTTCTATTTTTGCTTATGTCTTTGCGTCCGACAAAACAGAAAATGCAAACAGACAGGACCTAACCATTGCATATTCACCTATAGGTTATCAGCAAAAAACAATCGAAATCCCTTTACCTAATTATTCAGGAAAAACGAACTTTTCTGATTTTATATTCGGGAAAGAGATCGATACCGAACAAATAAGTATCACATCTTACAAAAGAGATGGACAAAGCATTACTTATGTTCCATATATAGGGAACGGACTAAGTGGTGAAGCAGTAAAGATAGATTTGTCAACTTGGACAAAGCATAACATCAAAACGCAAGATATAGAGAAGGATTTTATCTACACAAAAACCTATTTACTTGGAACAGATTCTTACGGAAGAGACTTTTATTCGAGGTTAATTATCGGGACAAGAATTTCTTTTCTTATCGGGTTTATCGCTGTTTTCATTTCATTAGTTGTCGGAATCTCCTTGGGTGCTCTTGCAGGTTATTACAAGGGACGAACAGATAACATTATAATGTGGTTGATAAATGTTGTGTGGTCTATCCCAACTTTACTATTGGTTATTGCAATTACCTTAGCTATTGGAAAAGGATTTTGGCAGATATTTATCGCAGTTGGACTAACGATGTGGGTAGAAGTTGCACGTGTAGTTCGTGGACAATTCCTATCGTACAGAGAAAAAGAATTCGTAGAAGCGGCAAAAGCTTTAGGTTTTTCAGACGCAAGAATTATCTTCAACCAAATATTACCTAATGTCATTGCTCCTATTATCGTTATATCTGCTGCCAATTTTGCTTCGGCAATTTTAGTAGAAAGCGGTCTTAGTTTTCTTGGAATTGGCGCACAACCTCCTACTCCGTCTTGGGGAAATATCATAAAAGAACATTATAATCATATTATTTTAGGAAAACAACATTTGGCAATTCTACCGGGATTAGCTATTATGTTATTGGTTCTTGGGTTTAATATCTTTGGGAATGTATTGCGAGATATTATGGATATTAAGCAGTAAGAAGCTTATAAAGTTTTATACTTTTCTTTTTTTAATACTTTAAAACACAAGTTATATCTTTATCTATGTCTTTATGTGGTTAATATTTTATCTTTTTTAACCACATAGAGACATAGGTTAAATATTGATAAAGATTTGAATAGACTTATAGTTTTCACAGTAACTTTACTTAAGTTAATAACTGAAAGTTTATAAATAAATCACAATTAATCAATTTCTATGTTTCTATGTGGTTAATATTTTACCAAAACAAAATTAAAAATCTATCTATTCTAATAATATAAATACATGGGTTTAATAATTTGGAAGATGAGTAAAAAACTCATTAACATACGTTTTTTATCCTTCATTAAATATGTTAAAACAATTGAAGTTGATTAGTATTCCTTTTGGACATTTCAGTAGTTTCATATAAGTTAATAATTGAGCTTCATAAGTAGGAAAAATATCTTGCACAGCTTTTAACTCAACAACTATACTATTTTCTACATAGAGATCACAACGAAAATCAAGATCAAGCAGTTTTTCTTTATAGACAACTGGAACCTTCATTTCTGTGAGAAAATTTATTTTCCTATGATTTAATTCTTCTTTTAAGCATTGATGATAAACACTTTCTAATAATCCTCTACCCATTATTTTATGAACTTCTATAGCAGAACCTATTATTTCATAAGTTAATTCATCTAAATATTTTTTAGTTTTCATAGTCTATGTTTCTATGTTGTTAATGATTATTCAATTGAGATATAAATAAACTTTTTATAAAACCTCCTTATCTTTTATATAAAACATAAGGAGGTTTTAAACAAAACGTCAAGTGGTTTTAATGAAAACCACTTGACGTTTTTTATTTACTTCAATTAGAAGTTAGAAAAATTATCTTAACTATTTCTTTTTCTCATACTTTAAAGTAGCTAAAGTATCTCGTAAGTCGAGACCAGGTCTAAAAAGTATTTTAGCACTTTTTATAGAAGCAGAATTTACTTTGTTCATTACATCCATTCCTTCGCTACTAATACTTATTTGAAAAGAACCAAAATCTCCCAAGCGAACAATCTTTCCATCAGACAAATGTTTCGATAACATTTTAGCCAAATCAATTAATGTTGCATATACATCACTCTCACTAATAGATGAGGTTTGCGCAATTTCTTTACTCAAATTTCGAAGTGATACTTCACCATCTGCAATAGAATTTGCGTAGAACTTTTTAGGCCCCGTAGGATCTCCTGGGTAAGCCTTCTGAATAACGTTGTATTTTACAGCCATAATTAAAAGTATTTATAAATTAAGAGTTAATTAACTCTAATTTAATACTTTATATTTAATTAACAAAATAAAACTATTGATTATCAATAAAATACATTATAACACAAAAATAAAAAAGGCTTCCATATATAAGGAAGCCTTGCTATTATCTTGAAACTTTGGTCGAAAGTTTTGCTGTTGTTTTTGGTACAATTGGTTGTTTATGCAACCTCATCGAGTCTTTATTAGGTGCTTTTAACGGATAAGTTCCTGTAAGTCCAGCCAATTTGAATGCACTATATATATTCTTATTCTGCTTGTTTCCTAATGCAATTACCGTAAATTGATTGTTAACATCGTGTACAAAAACGGTGTTATTCCCGTGCCACCAACCATTGTGATACAATAATTTTTTACCATTGTCATATTCTAACAAACGCATTCCAAGCCCATAATTTTTGAAACCTTTCTGCTCATAACTATATCCTTTGAAAGCTTCTTTCTTGATCTTCTTCGGTAAGAAATCATCTGAATACATGGCAACATCTAACTTGTACAAATCTCTTGGCGTTGAGTAGATATTTTTGTCTCCATACGTGCGGTCAAAATCATCCCAAGCCCACTCGTAACCATTGTATTTATAGGAACGTGCTACTGTATCTTTATCGCGATCATACTCAAAAACAAAGGTATGATTCATCTCAAGAGGGTCAAAAACCATGTATTTCATTGCTTTCGGATAAGGTATTTTCATAATCTTTTCGATTACTAAAGCAAGGAAAGCGAAGTTGGTGTTCGAGTAATAAAACCCTTTGTCTGCGGGACGAATTTGTTTAACGTCAAATTCTCTAAAGATATCTAACACATCTTGATTAGAAATTGGTTTCTCGCGATCCATCATTACCTTCTTGTTATTCCACAAAACGTTGGCATAATTTGGCAAACCGCTGCGGTGATTTAGCAAATTACGAACCGTGATATCATCGTAAGGAAAACCTTCTAATATTGTATTTACTTTTTGATCTAATTTGATTTTACCTTTCTCGACCAGCTTAAGTATCGCCATAGATGTAAAAACTTTCGAGATAGATGCTATGTGAATAGGCGTTTCGGCAGTGATTGGACGCTTATGTCTTTCGTCTGCCATCCCTTGATATTGCTCTAAAAGTACTTGCCCATTCTTCACAACCAACAAACCTCCGCTCACTTTCCCGTCAACCCAAAAGTCTTTATAATAGGTGTTTAGTTTATTTCTGTAATCATTAAGTTCTGCTTGTGTGTACTTCATTGGCTTGAAATCTGCTTTCCAATCCAACGAATCATAGCGCAAAGTATGAGGATCCTTCTTTCTAACTTCTTCTTTTTGTTCGTTTTTCTTGCTACAGCTTCCCATAAACAGCATTGCAGAAGCAAGAACAACCGCTACATATTTCATGTGTTTTTTCTTAATCTTATTGTTTGTTTCTACTAAAGTATATATTTATTTGTGGAATAGTTACCCGTTTAGAAACATTAAGTTTTTTTTATGATTTGTGCGAAAGTTGAGACTTAAACTCGCCTAAGATGACACTTGTTGCAACAGCTACGTTGAGACTTTCGGTAGAACCATTTTTCCCAAAGAACGGAATACTTAGTTTATTTGTCGTTAACTTCTCGATTTCTGGAGAAATTCCATTCGCTTCGTTCCCCATTACCAAGATACCTTCTTGTGGAAGTGTTTGTTCATAAATAGATTCTCCTTCCATAAAAGTCCCGAAAATGTTTCCTTTATAGTCAGACAAGTATTTCTCCAAATCGATATAATGAACTTTCACTCGTGTAAAAGAGCCCATTGTCGACATCACAACTTTTGGGTTGTACATATCAACAGATTCTTTGGTACACAAAATATCCTCTACACCAAACCAATCAGCCAAGCGGATAATTGTTCCTAAATTACCTGGATCTCGAATATCATCCAAAGCAATACTTAAACCATTCAACTTGATGTTTTCGTTATAATTAGGTAATTCACAAAGTGCTAAACCTACATTTGGAGTGGTTAAGAAACTGATCTTTTTCAAGTCTTTTTCTTCAATAAAAGTCTTTTTGATGTGTGTAGCTTCTGGCCAAAAGTCTTCAGTTATAAATAATTCTTTAATATTTATAGAACTTTTTATAACTTCCCCAATATTTTTAACACCTTCTACGACAAACAAATTATATTTTTGTCTATATTTTTTAGAACCCAGAGAAGTTATTATCTTAATAACGTTATTTGATAACATATTTATGCAAAAAAAAATTACAACAAATATAACACTTATCTCTTGTTTAGGTTTACTTTTTTATAGCTGTAGTACAACTAAAAAAGTACCTGAAGGAGAATATTTGTTTGTAAAGAACAAATTTATCTACGATAAAGAAGATCCCGATATTAAGAAGAAAAAAACTATAATCAACAAAGATTTAAGTGATTATGTGAAACAAAAACCAGCTGGTAAGTTCCTTGGTTTTTTCCCTCTTTGGCAATGGGTTTACAATTGGTCTCCTGCGAAATTTGATGAAACTTTTCAGGAATATTATAGACAAGATGCTTCGGTTCGTAACCAAAAATTATTGGACAGTTTACTAACGAAGAATAATCTGAGCGAATATGTTGGGCAAAGTTTATGGAAAGAACGTCTTTATTATAATCAAGGTGAAGCGCCAGTTTTGTTGGATGAACAACAATCAGAATTTTCTGCAAAGAACTTAAATAGATTATTTCATGATAAAGGTTATTTCGATTCGAAAGTAGCTGTTTCCTATGATAAAGATTCTGTTGCAAAAAAAGCAGAAACGATTTATGATATTAAGTTAGGCGAACCTTCTTATATCGAAACATATGATCAAAAAATAGCTGATCAAAAAATAGAAGAATATCTTAATTCTCCTCTTGGAAAACAAACTGTTTTGCATGCTGGAGATCAATATAATTTTGACAAATTTGAAGAAGAACGCGATCGTATCATCGATTTGTTAAAGAATAGAGGTTACTATGATTTTAATGATTTGGGCGAAGATTTATATTTTGAAGCGGATACATTAAAAAGTAATAAACGCCTTGATGTGACGATGTTTATTGATAAATATATTCAAGATTCGTTGAAAACGGATAGTATTACACCTTTTACACAATATCGTTTTGGAAAGATAAATATTTATGCAGATTCTCGCAGTTTTGTTGATGATGAAAGTAAATTAATCAAAGAAGAATATAAAGATTATAACGTTTTATATACAAAAGAGCCAGAATATCGACCAAGATATTTTACAGATGCATTTGTAATTCGTCCTGGTCAACTGTATCGTCAACGACAAGAAATTCAGACAAAACGTAATATTTTCAAGAAAGAGAACATTAACTTACATGGATTTCGAATTAATAAACAAGATTCTATACTAAATGTAGACGTTTTCTTTACGCCAAAAAAGAAATATGACTTGAATCTCTTTGTCGAAAGTTATGCTTCTCGCTACATGAACTTTGCAATTTCTCCCGGGATGACTTTAACTTCGAGAAATTTATTTGGAGGAGGAGAAAATTTAGAAACAACTTTGAAAGGAACTTTAGGTTCTGTCAACAAAGATTTCTCAATGAATAAAGCATTCTTAAATGCATATGAAATCGCAATCGAAACAAAGTTGAAATTTCCTTATTTATTAACACCAATTAATCTTGATAATATTTTACCAAAACGTTTTACTGCCGAATCTGCTATTCGAATGAATGCAAGTACGCAGAAAAATGTAGGTTTAGACAAAACGACTTATGGTTTTGGTTTTGATATGGATATTTCGAGTTCGGAGTTTCAACACAAAGTTTCTTTGTTTAACACAGAATTTATTAGTAACCGAAAAAAAGATCGCTATTATGAAGTGTTTACAAAAGATAATAATACAAAAAACGAAGTAAAAGATTTATACTACGCATACAATCCTAATGCACCAATTTATCTAACGGACGATGAATTAACAGACGCAATCGAGGCTGACAAAGGATTCCAAAGTTCATTAACTGGAGAAAACGCAAAGTTGTATGTTGATTTTGAGAATATGTTATATAGAAAAGCTAATATTTCCCAAAATGTATTAATCAACTCTTTTATCTATCAATTTACATTTAATCAAGAAAATTCATTTCGACCAAAAAGTAATCCTTGGTTTATTCAAGCGAGAATTGAATTAGCCGGAAATGTATTAAGAGGTTTAGACAAGGCTTTTGGTTTTAATAAAGCAGAACCAGATCGAGATGGAAATCAAGCAGGTTTGATCTTTGGAATTCCTTATTCACAATTCGTAAAATTTGATGTGGATGTTAGACGAAAATTCAAATTAAATTCAAATTCTAGCGTAGCAGGACGTTTCTTATTCGGAATCATTCAACCATATGGAAACTCAGATGTTGCACCCTTTGTAAGAAGTTATTCGGCTGGAGGAGCAAATGATGTTCGTGGTTGGGCACCTTTAACATTGGGGCCTGGAAGTAAACCACGTATCGATTCTAAAAATCAAAGTTTAGAATTTGAAAGCATGAAATTATTATTCAATGCTGAATATCGCTTCAATCTTTTTGGAAGTTTGGAAGGTGCTTATTTTCTTGATGCTGGTAATATTTGGGGTGTTAATAAAAATCGACCAGAAACATTATTTAAGTTCAAAGATTTTTACAAAGAATTCGGAATTGGTTCTGGATTAGGTTTCCGTTATCACATTGGTACGTTTGCAATTGTAAGATTTGATTTGGGTTACAAAATTTATGACCCTTCTTATGAATTAGGTGATCGCTGGCAATTTGACAATTTTAATTTGCTTAAACCAAGAATCCACTTCGGAATTAATTATCCTTTCTAAAAAAACATCTATATTTGTTTCACAAAATACTAACATAATGAGCAGAAAATTTCCTGCCGGTGTTGCTACCGGTTCATTAGTTCAAGACATTATCAATGATGCAAAAGCAAATCAATACGCTTTACCAGCGTGTAATGTCATCGGTTCAGATACTATTAACGCTGCAATGGAAGCTGCAGTTGAAGTAAACTCTCCGGTTATTATTCAATTTTCTAACGGAGGTGCTGCTTTTAATGCCGGAAAAGGATTAAAAGGAGAAAATCAACTTTCTGCTATCAAAGGTGCTATTGCGGGAGCAAAACATATTCACACTTTAGCTGAGTCTTACGGAGCTACTGTAATTTTACATACAGACCACTGTGCAAAAAAATTATTGCCTTGGATTGATGGAATTATGGACGCTAACGAAGAACATTTTAATAAATTCGGAAAGACTTTATTTAGTTCTCACATGTTAGATTTATCTGAAGAGCCTTTAGAAGAAAACGTAGAAACGTGCAAAAGATACTTAGAAAGAATGTCTAAAGTTGGAATGACTTTGGAGATGGAATTAGGTATTACAGGTGGAGAAGAAGATGGTGTTGACAATTCTAATGTTGACAATTCTTTATTATACACTCAACCAGAAGAAGTTGCTTACGTTTACGAAAACTTAAAATCTATTTCTGATAATTTCTGGATTGCAGCAGCATTTGGTAATGTACACGGTGTTTACAAACCAGGAAATGTTGTATTGACTCCAAAAATTTTAGATAACTCTCAAAAATACATCAACGAAAAGTATGGTGTAGACAACGCTGTAAACTTCGTATTCCACGGAGGTTCTGGTTCTACGTTAGAAGAAATTAGAGAAGCAATTAGCTACGGAGTTATCAAAATGAACATTGATACAGATTTACAATATGCATTTATGGAAGGAATTCGTAAATATTTTGACGAAAATGCAGCTTATTTACAAGGACAAATTGGAAATCCTGAAGGTCCAGAATCTCCTAACAAAAAATATTATGATCCACGCGTGTGGTTAAGAGCTGGAGAAGTTACTTTCAAAGACAGATTAATTCAAGCTTTTCACGATTTAAATAATGTTAATACTTTAGGATAATCTTTTCACTAAGATTATTCTTACCCAAATAAAAACAGAGAATATGCCTTGGTTTATTAGAAGCAAGAAAAATATTACAACGCCTACAGAGTCTAAAAAAGACGTTAAAAAAGGCTTATGGTACAAAACACCATCAGGAAAAATTATTGAAACTGAAGAACTAAAAGCAAATGCGTATGTAAGTCCAGAGGATGATCATCACGTACAAATTGGTTCTCAAGAATACTTCGATATCTTATTTGATGATAGTAAATTCACAGAATTAGATACAAAAGTAGAAAGTAAAGACCCATTAAATTGGACAGATACAAAACCTTATAAAGATCGTTTAAAAGAGATTAAAAAGAAAACGGGAATGACAGATTCTATTCGCAATGCGACTGGAAAAATTCATGGACGTGACATTACAATTTCTTGTATGGACTTCAAATTTATTGGAGGTTCTTTAGGATCTGTAATGGGAGAAAAAATTGCACGTGCAATTGATTATTCTATCAAAAACAAAACTCCATTCGTAATTATTACACAATCTGGTGGTGCACGTATGATGGAAGCTGCAATTTCGTTGATGCAATTAGCTAAAGTAGAAGCTAAATTAATTCAATTAGCAGATAACAACATTCCTTATATTACAATCTTAACAAATCCATCTTTTGGAGGAATTACAGCTTCTTTCGGATCAATTGGTGACATTATCATGGCAGAACCAGGAGCATTAATTGGATTCGCTGGACCACGTGTTATCAAAGAAACTATTGGTAGAGATTTACCAGAAGGATTCCAAACTTCTGAGTTTTTATTAGAAAAAGGCTTCGTTGATATGATCGTTCACCGTAAAAAGATGAAAGATAAAATAAAAGAAGTAGCTGATATGTTAATGCCTATCAACTAATTAAAATAAGTGCAAATATATTTTTAAAATTTTATTCAAATTTGATTTGGATTATTAGAAATTGATTTTATATATTTGCACTCCAATCGCGAGAATAGCTCAGCTGGTAGAGCGCAACCTTGCCAAGGTTGAGGTCGCGGGTTCGAGCCCCGTTTCCCGCTCTTTGAAATATAAAAATTCAT
>NZ_JAOCDF010000022.1:0-56640 GCF_029840775.1 Empedobacter sp. GD03865 | reverse complement strand
AAGTATAATAAAACTCCAGCTAAAATAAACAAACTCATACTTAATAAAACGGCTGGTTTAGGACCTTTTGTGTCTACAATTTTTCCGGCATAACCTCTCAATATAAAAGTTGTCACATATTGCAAACTAATTACAATACCCGCTACAAGCTCAGTAAAACCTAATGTTTTTGTAATAAAAATAGGTAGAATAGCCAAAGGTAAACCTATCAGTAAATAACCTATAAATGAAAAACTTACATAACCTATAATTTGCATGAAAATTTGTCGTGAACTCATGCTTAATTTCTCTTCCATAACATAATGCAATCGGTTACAAATTTAGAATATTTAATAATCAAAGACAATTATTCATCCATTATTAAATTTGAAAATATGTTATTCTTATTTACTTAAATTTAATCTTTACTTATTGTTGTGTTAATCCGAGTACCGCATAAAATATAGAATTTTAACATCTACAAAACAAGAGATTCACACAATGAAAAAAATCGTATTATCGCTGGTATTATTTGGAAGTTTTTATACTTCTGTCAACGCTCAACAACTTGCTAAAGGAATTGTTTTTGAAGATAAAAATCAAAACAACAAATTCGATAAATCTGAAAAACGTTTATCGAATGTACAAGTTAGTAACGGAAAACAAGTTGTTTCTACAAATGATAAAGGAGAATATCAAATCGAGATTGACAACGAAACTATTTTGTTTGTCATTAAACCAACAAATTACAAAGTTCCGACAAACGAATTCAATCAGCCGCAATTCTACTACATCAACAAACCTAATGGTTCTCCAAAATTAGAATATGCAGGTTCTTCTCCGACTGGAAACACTCCAAAGAGTATTGATTTTGCTTTAATTCCTACAAAGGAAAACGAAAAATTTTCGGCTTTAATTTTTGGTGATCCTCAAGCTTATACAGAAGAAGAAATCGAATATTTCTCTAAAGGTGTAATTGACGATGTTAAAGGAATTAAAGGAATGGAATTCGGACTTTCTTTAGGAGATTTGGTTGGTGATGATTTGAATTTGCATCCATCTTATATAAAAACTGTTTCGAAAGTTGGTTTGCCTTGGTACAATGTAATGGGAAATCATGATATGAATTATGATGCAAAAGAAGATCAATATTCGGATGAAACGTTCGAGAAAAATTTCGGTCCAAATAATTATTCATATAATATTGGTAAAGCACATTTTATTGTTTTAGATGATATTTTATATCCTGATCCTCGCGATGGAAAAGGATATTGGGGAGGTTTCCGTCCTGATCAATTAGAATTCATTAAAAATGATTTAAAATTTGTTCCAAAGAATCATTTAATCGTTTTAGCATTTCATATTCCGTTGCGTGACACACGTCCAGAAGATAGAAATCAATTATTCGAATTATTAAAAGATTACCCAAATACAATTTCAATGTCTGCTCATACACATTTCCAAGAACAGATTTTTTATGCAAATCAAGATGGTTGGCAACAACAAAAACCTCATCACGAGTACAATGTTGGAACAACTTCTGGTGATTGGTATTCGGGACCGAAAGATGCAAAAGGAGTTCCGGCTTCTACGATGCGCGATGGTACACCAAAAGGTTATGCCTTTTTGCATGTAGATGGTAATCAATATAAATTTGATTATAAAGTTGCAAATTCACCAAAAGAAAAACAAATCGACTTGTACCACACAAAAAAAGTAAAAGAAGGTAAACGCAATCGTGCTTTTTTATATGCTAATTTCTTTATGGGACATGAATCAAATAAAGTTGAATATCGCGTAAATAATGGTGAATGGAAAGGGATGAATTGGGATCCAACAGTTGATTACAATTATATGGAAACCATCATGAAAATTGATAATGCAGAAATTACAAATATTGGTAACAGACCTTCTGCTCCAGAAATTTCGAAACATATTTGGTCTGTTCGTTTACCGAATAAACTAAAAGTTGGAACTTATCCAATTGAAGTTCGCGCAACCGATTTGTACGGAAACACTTTTACAGAAAAATCTTCTTTCGAAGTTATTAAATAACCGTTTTATACACATCTTGATGAGCCACTTCAAAAGAAGTGGCTTTTTTAAATAAAATATTTTACAATTTATTCATGTTAAATAAAAATCAATAAACCATTAATCAGATGTAAAACTAATATCAAGACCTCTATTTTAGTAATGTTTACTTAAAAATCTCTTAATCCTGAGTTAAACAACTTCATAAACAGAAGTTCTAGTTTTGTTAAAATTTTTAACACATAAACATTTCATTTTTACAGTCATGAAGCAATTAAAATTACCACTACTTCTACTAGGTGGATTTTTAAGTTTACACGCCAATGCTAAAACTTATACCGAAACAGATTATCATCAATCGATTTCTCAAGATCAAAATCCAATCAAAGGTCAAATCGTTGATCAAAACGGATTAGGAGTTGCAGATGTAGAAATCATCATCAAGGGAACATCTTTTAAAACATTTACAGACGGAGATGGTTTTTTCGAATTTGTTTCAGTAAATGTTGCTCATCCAACATTATTGGTAAATTCATCTCAACACAAATTTATTGAATACACACCGAAAGATATTTCTCAAGTAAAAATTACTTTACAAGAAGAATCTAACCAACTGAATGAGGTAATTGTCACTGCTTTAGGGATAAAGCGAGAGCAGAAAAAATTAGGATTTGCTCAACAAAATATAGGTTCAGAAGAACTTGCAACAGCAGAAGCGAATAACTGGTCTTCGGGATTGAAAGGAAAAGTAGCTGGTCTTAATATTATTTCTGGAGGAAATGGACCAATCAATTCTCAACAAATTATTTTACGAGGAGCAAATTCAATAGATCAATCAAAAAATTATGCTTTAATTGTCATTGATGGTGTTCCAATGAGTACAGAAATGACTTCTTCTGGAAACAATACTGCTTATATGGGCGATGATTCTCCTATCGATTTTGGTAATGGTATTTCTGATATTAATCAAGCAGATATCGAAAGTGTAACCGTTTTAAAAGGACCTTCAGCAGCGGCGCTTTATGGAAATAAAGCTGCAAATGGGGCTTTAATTATCACTACAAAATCAGGTAAAAAAGGTAAACAATTAGGTTTAGAATATAAATCAACTGTAGCTATTGACGTTATTAACAATTGGCCAGATTTTCAATATGAATATGGTCAAGGAACTGGAAAAAGTTTCGATAAAAACGGGAATCCTTATTACTCGTATCAAGCCTCAGCAGATGGTCCAAACACAGGAAGTACTTCTTCTGCATTCGGACCAAAATTCGATGGGCAATCATTTTTCCAATATGATCCAACTTTAGAAAAACAAGGAACTGAAAGAACTTTATGGCGTGCCTATAAAGATAATAGAAAAGGGTTTTGGCAAACAGGTTTTACTTTCAGTAATGCAGTTACACTTTCTGGTGGAAATAACAAAGGAAGTATGAGAGCTTCTATTGGACATCAGAAAAATAGCTGGATTATGCCAAATACTGGCTACGAAAATTATACTGCAGCTATTAATGGAAACTATCAAGTAAGTGATCGTATCAAAGTTTCGACGGCTTTAAACTATACTCGCAAAACAAGTGATAATTTACCAGGAACTGGTTACAATAATGGATCTATTGCTTATTTTATGATCTTCCAAAATCCAAACGTAGATTTAAATTGGTACAAACCAATTTGGAAAAAGGATTTCAATGGAGTAAAAATGATTCGCCCATTTAGTTCATACATGGACAATCCTTATGCTATTGCTTACGAAGCTGTTAATCCAATGAGTAGTAATCAAATTGTTGGAAATATTAGAGCAGATTTTAAATTAAGCAATAAATTAAGCTTAATGTTACGTCCTGCAATTAATACCTATACCCAATTGCGCGAACAAAAACGTCCATTTGATATGAATCGTACGCCGAATGGATATTACAAAAGACAAGACATATCTAAAACTGAAACAAATATCGATTTCTTATTAACTTATACTGATAAATGGGGAGATTTTGGTTTCAATGCAAATGTTGGAGGTAATAGAAAAAATTATGAATACAGAAATTTAACGGCTTGGGTAAATGGTTTAGCTTCGCCTGGAGTTTATAAACTTTCGAATGGATTAACTTCTCCTTTTGCAAGAACGTATGATTCTAATTTAAAAGAAAATTCATTATATGGAATGGCTTCATTTGGTTGGAAAGACATGATTTTCGTTGATTTTACAGGTCGTAACGACTGGAATTCTTCTGTTGCAGTAAAATATAGCTCATTCTTTTATCCTTCAGTCTCTTCAAGTTTTATTCTGTCAGATTTATTCAAAATAAAAGGACCTATTAATTACTTAAAATACCGTTTATCATTTGCAAAAGTTGGTAACGGAGGTACAACAGGTTGGACAAATAGATATTACGATCAAAGCGATTTTACAGCATCTGCAGTAGTACCTGGAAGATTATTTAATCCTGATATTAAACCTGAATCTACAACATCATGGGAAACTGGTTTCGAGGCTTTATTATTCAAGAAAAGACTAAGCTTAGATTTCACTATTTATCAACAAAGTACAGAAAATCAAATTATAGAATTGCCAAATGATATAACAACTGGATACTCGAAGAGAGTTGTTAATGGTGGTGAAATAGAAAACCGAGGAATCGAAATAGCCGCTTCATATACAGCTATAAAAAATAATAATTTTAGTTGGAAAATGTCTGGAACTTGGACAAAAAATGAAAATAAAGTAAAATCTTTGGTCGATGGAATTGAAGATGATCAAATGATTCTTGGTCAATCTGGAACTGTTTATCAAATTGCAAAAATCGGTGGATCTTCAACTGCTTTATATGGAGAAAAATTTGTTAGAAACGAAGCAGGACAAATCATTTATGACAAAAAAACTGGTGTTCCTATTAAAAATGGATCGTTAGAATACGTTGGCGATGCAACTCCAAAATGGCGAGCAGGGTTTACAAACGAATTCAAATACAAAACATTGCGTTTCAGTTTTACTTTAGACGGACAATATGGTGGAATTGTCTATTCACAAAGTTACCATAAAATGATGGAGCAAGGAAAACTAGCAGATTCTTTACCAGGTCGCGAAGATGGTTTTATTATTGGTGACGGTGTTGTTTTAAACTCTGACGGAACTTATTCTCCAAATACAACAAAAGCCGATGTGGCAACTTATTATGCAGAATATAATCGTCGTGCAAATGTAGAATCTAACTCATTCGAAGCTTCATATTTAAAATTAAGAGATGTCAGTTTAACATTTGATTTCCCTAAAAGATTATTATCAAAAACAGGTTTACAAGCATTGTCATTAACAGTTTACGGACGCGATTTATTTACCATTAGTGACTTCCCTTTATATGATCCTGAAACAGCATCATTAAACGGTAACGTTTATGTACCTGGAGTTGAAATGGGGCAAATGCCATCAACTGCAACATACGGAGTTACTCTAAAAGCTTCATTATAATTTACAACATTCAATTTATTAAAATGAAAAAGATTTCAATTCAACTATTTTTTGCCTTCACTATAATTTCAACTGTTTTCTCTTGTACAAACGATTTTGAGAAAGCGAATGAAGATCCAAACTTAATCACAGAAATTAATTCAGGTTCCGTTTTAAATCCTGTATTATATAATTTAGCTGAAAACAATGTTCTAAAAAACTATGATATCACAGCACAATTAATGCAAGTACACATCCCTTTTCCAAGCAATGCTATGGGGCTTCATAGATATGATGTAACAACAGGAACGGGAAATTCGACTTGGAATAATGCCTACACAAATCTTGTTAATTTGGAGGAAATGCTAAAAGTTTCGCAAAAAGCTGGAGATGTCAATTATCAAGCAATTGCATTAACGCTTCGCTCATTGGTAATTTCTAATTTAACCGATATGTTTGGCGATGTTCCTTTTACAGAAGCAGCAAAAGCCGAAGAAGGTATTACAAAACCTAAGTTTGACAAACAAGAAGATATTTATAAGCAATTAATTAATGATTTAGAAAAAGCAAATCAATTATATGTAACTAATTTAGGTCTGAAATATGGTACAGATATTTTATTCCCAAGTAGTGAAAAAAACATCAATATAACACGTTGGAAAAAATTTACCAATTCATTAAAAATGAGATTATTATTAAGAATCTCTAATCGTGATGCATCTGCTTTAACAGAAATAAAAAAAATCATTGATAATCCAACAACTTATCCAGTTTTCGAAAGTGAATCAGAATCTGCTATTTTACAAATTTCTGGTTTAGCACCAAGTTTATCTCCTTGGCCAAGAGCACAAGATTATAGAGATAGCCGAACATTCACAACATTTTTTATTGATAAAATGAATGAAACTAATGATCCTCGTTTACCAATTTTAGTTAATAAAGCTTCAGATAAAAATGGTTCTTTAGGATACAAAGGTATCCCTGCTGCTTACGAAGGAAATAGTTCTGATTATAATTTTACACCATCTTCTCCAAATAATGCAATTGTTGTCGCTCCGATGAAAATTCCATTAATGACTTATGCTGAAGTTGAGTTTATAAAAGCTGAAATGGCTCAAAAAGGTTTAGGTGGTGATGCAAAAACTCATTATGATAAAGCTGTAAAAGCTGCTGTACAATTATGGACGAATATCGAGCCTACTGCTGAATTTATGGCACAAGAAAAAATTAAATACAACAATACATTAGAACGTATCATCGATCAAAAATATTTTGCTTTATTCTTTACAGATTACCAACAATGGTTTGAATATAAAAGAACTGGTTTTCCAAAATTACCGACAACTTCTACCATGTTGAATGATAAAAAAATGCCTCGTCGTATGCTTTATCCAACAAGTGTTAGAAATTATAACCCAGAAGGCTATCAGAACGCACTTCAACAAATGGGACCAGATAACATCAATACGCGTGTTTGGTGGGATGTAAATTAATTGCATACATTCCACATTTAATAGAAAACGACCTTGTAATTAAGGTCGTTTTCGTTTTATTTGTATCTTCACTAAAAATATTTTTATGCATATAGAAGAGTTAAGAGAGTTTTGTTTAGGACTTCCATTGGTCGAAGAAAAATTTCCTTTTGATCAATCTACTTTGGTCTTTTATATCGCTGGAAAAATGTTTTGCCTTTGTAATATTGACGATTTTGATTCTGTAAATATCAAATGTGATCCAGATAATGCAATTGAATTACGCGCAACTTTCGAAGCTGTAATTCCTGGTTATCACATGAACAAAAAACATTGGAATACTGTTAAAATTCATCAAGACGTGAAAAACATTCAAATCAAAGAATGGATAAAAGATTCTTATAATTTAGTCATCTTAACTTTACCAAAATCTAAACGTCCTAAGTTGATTTAATTCTCTGTTTTCACCAACAACTCACCTATTGTTTTTGATTTCAGTTCTGTTTCTCGCCATTCATTTTCAGGAATAGAATCGGGCATAATACCTCCTCCTACATATAAATTTACTTTATTAGAATAGATTTTTGCACATCTAAGATTAACAAAATACTCCGATTCTGTTTTATTTTGAAAGCCCATAAAACCTGCATAAAAAGTACGATTATAACCTTCGTTTTCGAGAATAAAATCTTTTGACAGATCCTTTGGCATTCCTCCTACAGCAGGCGTTGGATGCAAAGCTTTCAACAAGTCATACAGCTGAGATTTGTCTTTTAATTGAGCTGAAATAAATGATTTCAAATGTTCAAAAAATCCTGCATTTACCGAAAATGGTCCGTCTACATCAATGTAAGAAGTATAAGGTTCTAAAGTTGACGAAATATAATCAGTTACTACTTGTTGTTCGTGATATTCTTTCTCCGTCCATTCATCTTCTTTTGCTTTTGTTCCAGCCAAAGAAACAGTTTGTATAAATTGATTATTTTCTTTTAATAAAAGCTCTGGCGAAGCTCCAATCCAACAACCTTCTTCTGTATCAAATCGCAAATACACATAGGCATTTGGATAATGTTGATGTAAATTTTTGAAAGTTTCAACTAAATTAATATTCGTTTCTGGAAGTGAATTGATTCGACTAATTACAATTTTTTTAGTTGGTGAATCACTTTGTAATTCTTCAACTGTTTTTTGAATTAAATCAATATAATTTTCATACGAAATTGCTTCATTTTGATCTGATTCTGGTAAAGAAAGTTCAAAATTTGGTAATTCATTTATTCCAATATCTATAACCTCATCATCATTAAATTCAACCAATTTTGTATTATCGAAACTATTACAAATAAACTTGTTATCCGATTCGAAATTTTTATTTTCCCACAACTCCACTTGTGTAGAATTTGGTTTTCTAAAAAGAAGAAAAGGTTCTTGATTCTGAATTAATCTTTCAAGTTTATCTTGAAATTTTTTAAACATGTTTTTTAGAAATAATAGCGTTTGTTAAATGTGTATAACAGATTAATTTATCGTTTTCATCTTTGATTTCAATCTTAATCAAATGCGAAGTACGACCTTGTTTTACGACTGTTGCATGCCCAAAAATTGTTCCTTCCTTTTTTGGACGAAGATGGTTTGCGTCAACATGTTGACCAACCGCCACAAAATCATCCGAATGTAAAATAATATTTGACAATGTACTTCCCAACGTTTCTGCCAAAACGATAGAAGCACCTCCATGCAATAACCCAAATGGTTGATGAACTTTAGGCGTAATAGGCATTTTTCCTGATAAAAAATCTTCTCCAACTGCCGTAAATTCTATATCTAAAGTTTCAAGTAATGTATTTTTCGACATTTCGTTGAACTTCTGTAAAATATCTTGTTCGTTCATGATTTAATGTATTTTTGGGTTATAAAGTGCTGGATGTTTTGCCGTAACATTTTTGTAAAAATCTTGAATTTCATCCATCACATCTTCTAAAGTTCTGTTTTCTGTTTCAACAATTTTTGAAATTCCAGCTCTTTTTTTCTTGAAATCACAATAAGCCAAAACAATCGGAACATCTGCTTTTTGAGCGATATAGAAAAATCCATTTTTCCATTTTTCTGCACGAGAACGTGTTCCTTCTGGTGTATTGATTAAATATAATTTATCTGATTTTTTTAAAATATCTGAAGCAAAATCAACCATATTATGTCGTTGAGAACGATCAATTCCGATTCCGCCCATTTTCTTGATAAAATATCCATACCAAGGCTTTGTCCAAGCATCTTTGATAAACATTTTCATTGGAATTCCCATTTGCCAAAAAGCCAAAATAGTGTAGTAAAAATCCCAATTGGAAGTGTGCGGAGCGCAAACCAAAACGCATTTATCTACTTTTGATAAATCGAGATGATTATCTAATTTCCAACCTCCTAATGAGTACAAAAGTTTACCTAAAAAATTTTTCATAAAATGATGCTTTATGCATTTGCAAACATACAAAACTCGAAACGGATATTAGTCAATGTAACCAAAAATAAAAAGAGACATTCCGAAATGAAATGTCTCTTTTTGAATATTATTAATTAAAATACTTCTTAAGTCTACGCAAAGAAATCAACGATTATTTGAATGATTTCTGTAGTTAATGTTAATAGAATCTGTATCATCTTTATAGTGTATTTCTTGGTTTGATTTTTCTTTTTTGTTTTCAGTTCTTGGTAAATTTAGTCCTACTGAACCGTCTTTACTTTCGACACGAATACCATTTTTATCAATTCTAACTCTCGCCGAATCGTTTCCGTCATTCAAATTTATGTTTACATCCTCTGAATCAAGATTAATATCGTCCTCAGAATCTGAATCTTTTTGACAATTCAAACATACGAATTTTTTTCCATTATACCCAATAAATTTATTCTTCAAATCATATAAATAATCACGATCATTATCATTATTAATAATTGTCATTCGATCAGTGTTATTCGTATGAATTAATTTGTTCTTAGGAATATACAATTTGATATCAACCGTTTGATTTCTAAATTTACCATCTTTAGGAATTTTAATGAACTCATCTAAATAAAGTTTATTTCCATTTAATTCGTAATTATATCTAATTGCTTCTAAATTGCGTTTTGCTTCTTCTTTGCTTCCTCCTTTAGAAGAATAAGTTACTTGAATATGAAGTTTATCGTCTGTACTTTCTTCAATCTCAAAAATATCATCAATTGGAATAATTAAGTTTCCATCAGCATCAATTAATTGATCTAAATCGTTAAAAGTTTTAAACTTTAAGTTTCCTTCATTATTTTCTCTAAAATAGACTTGTAGCGTATCAGAAGGAATAACATAACTTTTTTCTTGTGTCATTTCAACTGAGTTTCTAAATTTACTTGCTGTACTTACAGAAATTCCAATGATTGCAAATAAAGCAACAAACCAAAGAGCAATTGCTCCAAATATTACAGCTTTACTAACTTTTACTCTATTCCAGAAACATTTTACACCTAAAATTGTCAACAAAACACCTGGAATTACCATTAGTACTCCTCCAAATATTTTGGCTGCCATACTCATCCATTCTTCTTCTACAAGATAACCGAATAATTCAGTAGGCATTTCTGTCCAAGTTGTAAAGAAGAAAAAGAATCCTCCAATGATTAATCCAATTCCTGTACTTAGAATGATAAATCCGATGAACCAAAGTAGAATTCGACCAAAAACGCCAAAGGCTCCACCTAGTTTATTACTTAATTCTTTGCTCCCACTTACAACAGCTTCACTGGCTTGTTCTACGTTTTTTTTTAATGTATCAATGTTTGCTGGTTGTCCGTACATCTGTAACTTCTCTGATGTAGTTTTTGCTTTTGGAACAAAAATTAACAAGATAAAGTAGCAAAACAAAACCAATAAAAATGATACACCAGCTGTGAAAATTCCTAAAATTCCCAGAACTAACCAAATAGAACGTACAAACCAAGGATCAACGCCCATATAATGCGCCAAACCAGCAGATAATCCTGTTACAATTGTATCATCTGGATCGCGGTACAAACGTTTCGCACCAGTTTGTTGTCCTCCATACGATTGATTATTTGACGAATAATTGTACGATGAATTTGTAGACGTTTTTTCGTTCTCTTCATCTTCTTCAACTTTGTATTGATCTGGATGTCCCATCGTAGCAATTACAAAATTGATATCATCTTCGTTTACGACTTCTCTAAATTTTAATCGCTCACGAAATAATTCAGAAATACGGATTTCTACATCTTCAATAATATCTTCTACACCTTCCGTACCTCTCAAAGAAGTTTTTACATCTTGTAAATAGGTCTTTAATTTATTATAGGCAATTTCGTCTAACACGAAAGAAAATCCTCCTATACTTATTGATACTGTTTTATCCATTTTTCTGCGTTTCTGTGGTTACTTTATTCACGGCTTCAATTAACTGTTCCCAAGTTTCAGCTAATTCTTTTAAAAAATTTTCACCTAACTCTGTAAGTGCATAATATTTGCGAGGTGGTCCTGACGTTGATTCTTCCCAGCGATACTGTAAAAGGTCATCATTTTTAAGTCTTGTCAAAAGCGGATATAATGTTCCTTCAACAACAATCATCTCTGCTTTTTTCAATTCGTCTATGATATCAGATGCATACGCATCTCCTTTTTTGATAATGCTGAGAATACAATATTCCAGTACACCTTTTCGCATCTGAACTTTTGTTTTCTCTATATTCATAAGAACGGCTTGTTTTATTTTGTTATACAAATATATATAAAAGTTTTAGTATTATGCAAAACAAAGTACTGAATTATTTTTAGTATTATAAATAAAAAACACAACAAACGGTCTGTTTATCAAGGTTTGCTGAATTAATATTTTTTTAAAGTTTTTTTTAGAAAATTTCTAAATCTCCAAAAAAAGAACTTTTAAAGATGATTTTTATTAAATTTAGAGAATAATTAAAGCTAATTATGGATCAATTCTCTTGGATAAAAGATTATAAAAACAACGAAAATATAGAAACGTTAACTGATATTATTCCAGATTTATTTAAACAATATTATATGATTCATTGGAAAATTGGAATTATAGATGATTTTCCTTTCGAAAAATATCCATCAAATAACTTAACCATAGAAGAAATCAACCAAAGAATAAAGATTGAAAGAGAATTTGGATTATTTCTTAATCCTCAAAAAAGTAATCTTTACAGAGAAATAAATCTTGATGAACTTTCTCAAAAATTTAAACTTGAAAAAAATATAAATATTCTAGACAATTTTAAAGATAATCCAGCAATTGAATTTCTAGATAATCAAACAATTGATTGTATAGATAAAGGATTAAATAAAATTATAAATTCTCAAACCTTACATTTATATATCAGCAATATCGAGGAATTTTATTGGGAAGAAAATTATAAGCAAAGGAATAGTAATGTTTTAATTTCAGAATATCTTGATTTTCAGAAAAACTCAGATTTCGATTCTAATTCCTTTCTTTTTCCCGATGATTTAAGTTGGTGCTTGATTACTTACGAAGATTTACCACTTACTTTTTGTACAAATACTATTAATCCTTTTGATTTAGAATTATTTCCTTTAATATATAATCAAACTTTTTTTTAATAGCATTAATCATAATTCATCAATAATTAACTTTCCTTACCTTTGTCAAAAATCGAGCTCACACAATGAAAAAAATTATAGGAAGTGCAATGCTTTTAGGTGCATTTTTAGCTTCAGAAAGTGCTTTAGCTTGGGGATTAACAGGTCACCGAGTGGTTTCTCAGATTGCAGAACAACACATTAGCAAGAAAACTCGTAAAGAAATTACAAAAATTATTGGTCCTCAAAAGTTAGCTTATTGGGCAAACTGGCCAGATTTTATCAAGTCTGATGATTCTTGGAAACATGCAGATTCTTATCACTATGTTAACATTCCTGGAGATTTAAATCGTCAACAATTTGATGCTGCTTTAGAGCAAACTTCAGATGAAAACATGTACAAAAAAGGTTTGTTTTTAATGAATGAATTAAAAAACAATAAAAACCTTACAATCGAGCAAAAACAACACGATTTATATTTCTTGATTCACATTCTTGGAGATGCACATCAACCACTTCACGTTGGTCGTCCAGATGATTTGGGAGGAAATCGTATCAAAGTTGAATGGTTCCGTGATAAAGTAAATATCCACACCGTTTGGGATTCTAAATTGGTAGATTACGAAAACTATTCGTACACAGAATATTCTAATTTATTGGATATTGCGTCAAAAGAACGTCAAAAAGCAATGAAAGAAGGTACTTATGCTGATTGGATTTATGGTTCGTACATTCTTGCAAACAATATCTATGCAGGAGTAAAAATGGACGATAAATTAGGTTATCGTTACCATTTTGATAATAAATTTATCATCGAAGATCAACTGTTAAAAGGAGGAATTCGTTTAGCAAAAGTTTTAGACGATGTATTCAAATAAAATAGATTTTTAGATCATTCTAAAATAAATTCAAATCCTGAAAAGTCAATTTTTCAGGATTTTTTATGCGTTAAATTTAATATTCGGACTTTTTGACATTTAATAAATTACAAAACAAGTCATTTTGTCCGATAAAATCATTTTGCATGTAATTTGAAAAGAAGTAAGCATGAACAATGAAATCAAAAATTTAAACATACAAGACATGAATACAGTTAGAAAAAACAGAGCAAATTATTTTCCTTTTGGATTTGAAAATGCAATGCGTCCAAAATTTGAAACTTTTGTAAATTCTCAAAATCAATTTCCTGCAGTAAATATCAAAGAAAACGAAGATAGTTTCGAGATTTTATTAGCTGCACCAGGTTTAAACAAAGAAGACTTTTCAATTGAAATTGATGAAAATATTTTGAAAATTTCATCAGAATTTAAACAAAATGAAGAAGTAAAAGATGAAAAATTTTCGAGAAGAGAATTTAATTTTTCAAGTTTCAAAAGAGCATTTACATTGCCAGAAACCATAAACGAAGACAAAATAGAAGCTTCTTATGTAAACGGAATTTTACAATTAGTTTTACCTAAAAAAGAAGAAGCTTTACCAAAAGAAAAACGTAGCATACAAATTTCATAGATATAGTTAATTTTAGTTGGTTATTAAATCCTCAATTCTTCGGAGTTGAGGATTTTTGTTTAAATCAAATTTATAATTTTATCATTTCCTCAAAAACAATGTTCAAAAAAGTAACTATTTTATCGAAAACGGAATGAAAAAGTTCTTAACAAAAACACTTAATAATTTTTAGAAAAAAGTGCTTTTTAGTGAAAATTATTAAAAACTAATCTTTTACATTTACAAAAGACTAAAATTCAACTATGCACAAAAACATTTTATCTACAATAACTTATGTTGTAAAAACACGTTTTTGCACAAGCTCAAAAGAATTTCAAATAACTGAATTTAATTCGGATAATGGATTAAAAAACAGGTTGGATGCTTTTAGTTTTCTTGAAAATTACATCGAAATTATTTCAAATGAAGGTTTGCTACAAATTGAAAGTAATTTTATTCAACCAAAAGCAATTGATCGAATAAATACTGAAATCAATTTTCCTAACGGAAATAATTACAAACGTTTAAAACTAGTTAATCAAGAAGCTATTTTTATCACTCCAAATGAAACTGTTTTTCCTTATGGAATCAGTTTATCTTTTGTTTTAAATGAAGATTTCGATACTTTAAAAAAAGATAACGAATATGAAATTTATTCTTTAAAAAATTTTGAACAAATTAATTATTCTGAACAACTCAACAGTTTAATAAATGAATATAAATTACTGAAAAACTTAGGTTTTGAAGAACAAATAGATGCAATAAAATTAAATAAAAATCTATTCTCAAATTTTGATATTAAAGCTGATCATTTTGAAATTTTAGACACACCTTTTTTGTGGAATAACTCAACAAGACAATTTTTTATAAATAATATTTCGAACCGAGAATTTATTTTAGATTGTCTTTACGATCATCTTTTTCATTATCAAGATTTTGATTATGTTCAGTTTTTAGAAAAGAATTGTCCGAAAGAAATTGAAAAAAATATTTATGCAATGCTGCATGGTCAGGGAGGTTTATTATTTGTTGGTTATCATCCAGAAAATTTAACCGAAAGTATAATGAGCGATGTTGAATTGATTAATTATTATAATTTGCTTGATTCTACTTTTTCTAAGGACAAATATTTATACAAAAATGTTCATTTGCAAATATTTAGTTTCAATGATTTTCCTGTTTTGGCAATTACAGTTTTTCCATTAAATGAAGAATCAAAAAAGAATCATGCGTATAATCCTGACAAAATATTTGTGCTGCAAAATAATCGATTCATTAAGATGAAAGATAATTAAAAAACAATATTATATTTTCAAAAAAACACAAATACATGAAAGACATCCGTAGATGTCTTTTTTTATTTCACAAAATATTCTATTTTAGACCTAATTTGTAAAATTTATCACACGAAATTACTTTAGTTATGAAATTGATTAACACATTAACCTACTCTACAATCGTATTATCGTCTATTGCGGTACATGCGCAAGCACAAGAAAAATTAGATCCAACTGTACAAAGTTTTGTAACTGAAATTCAAAATAATTCGCAGTTGAAGAAAATTTCGCACGAATTATTAGACGGAATCGGACCTCGTTTAGTAGGAACTCCACAAATGGATCAAGCAGGAGAATGGGCAATTAAAACGTTGAAATCTTGGGGAATTGATGCACGCCGTGAAGATTATGGAACATGGAAAGCATGGGAACGCGGAATAACGCATGTAGATATGACGTATCCAAGAGCAAAATCTATCGAAGCTACGCAATTAGCGTGGTCACCAGCTACTAAAAAAGCTGTGAATGCAGATGCTATTGCAATGCCAGTTTTCAAAACAAAAGCTGAATTTGACGCATGGTTACCTTCTGTAAAAGGAAAAGTTGTTTTGATGTCACAAAACCAATCATATGGACGTTCTGATTATCAATACAAAGATTTTGGTTTAGAGGATTTGTATAAAAAAGTTACTGAAACAAGAAAAGCTGAAGCCGAAGCTTGGGCAAATTCTATAAAAGTGACAGGTTACAACAACAATACACTTCCAGAAGTTTTTGAGAAAAATGGAGCTGCAGCGGTTGCAATTTCTTATTGGACAGGAATTATGGGAGCAAATAGAATTTTTGGTGCAAAAACGAAAACTATCCCAATGTTAGATATTTCGAATGAAGATTACGGAATGTTATATCGTTTAGCTGAAAATGGAACTGCTCCAAAATTGACTGTTAATGCACAATCTAAACACAATGGAGTTGCGAAAACATTCAATATTATTGGAGAAATTAAAGGAAAAGAAAAACCAAACGAGTACATTATTCTTTCTGCTCACTTCGATTCTTGGGATGGAGCGCAAGGAGCAACAGATAACGGAACTGGAACTATCACAATGATGGAAACAATTCGTACAATCAAAAAATTATACCCAAATAACAAACGTACAATTTTGATTTGTTTATGGGGAAGTGAAGAACAAGGATTGAATGGTTCTCGTGCTTTTGTAGAAGATCATCCAGAAATTATTAAAAACACTCAAGCTGTATTTAACCAAGATAATGGAACAGGACGTGTAGTAAACATCAATGGATCTGGTTTTGAAAAATCATATGAATACATGACGCGCTGGTTACAAGCTGTTCCTAATTTTATTACGAAAGAAATCAAGACAGATTTCCCTGGAATGCCAAGTGGTGGAGGATCGGATCATGCATCTTTTATCGCTGCAGGAGCGCCAGCTTTCGGACTTAGTTCATTAAATTGGGGTTACGGTACGTATACTTGGCACACAAACAAAGATACGTATGATAAAATCGTTTTTGAAGAAGTACAAACGAATGCAATTTTGAGTGCTACTTTAACGATGATGGCAGATCAAGAAAAAGATTTAGTAAGTCGTGAGCGTCGTATTTTACCTAATGGTAGAGACGGAAAACAGCAAGAATGGCCAGAGGTTAAAAGCCCGGCAAGAAATTCTGATACTTATTTAAAATAAGATATTTTCAAATAAAAAGTCCACTTTCAGTGGACTTTTTATTTCATATATTTAACTTTCTCTATAATCAACAAACGTAATTGGTTTTCTACTTTCTGGCTTGAAAACAATTGATTGTAATTCTTCAAAAGTTTCAAATTTTATAGAAGGCGTTACGCGTAATTTTGCTCTGAAATAATCTTTTATTTTTGCTAAAAAATCATCGGTTTCGTCTGTTGAAACTAATCGAATTAAAATTTCATCTGTTCCAAATTCGTTCGAATAAATTTCGATTAAATGTAATTTGATTTCATCAAAATGATTCAAAATATCATGTAAAGCTGGCGGATACAAGGTTGTTCCTTTGTACTTTATCATATGTTGCTTTCTACCTTCAACTGGTCCTAATCGATACGAATTACTCCCGCATTTACATTTATCGGAATGTTTGCGTACTAAATCACCTGTTTTAAAACGCAATAAAGGCATTCCTTCTATTCCTAATGTTGTAATTGTCAATTCACCTAATTCACCATCTTGTACAACTTCATTATTCTCGTCTAAAATTTCTGTGATAATCAAATCTGGCTGATGATGTCCTCCAACCGATTCATTACATTCTGTAAACGCTGTTCCCATCTCGGTTGAAGCATAAGTCGAAAAAAGTTGAATATCCCATTTCGAATTTATTTTTTGCGCCAACAAAGACGAATTCAAATCTTTATCACGCAACGACTCTCCAATACACAAAACCGATTTTACGGATGAATTTTGATAATCGATGTTATTTTTCTCTGCATAATCTAACATTTTCAATAAAAAAGATGGAACAGCAACCAAAAATTTAGGTTGATATTTTAGAATAGAATCCCATTGCAATTGCGGAACACCAGCACCAACACGAATAACTCCCGCGCCTATTTTTCTCAAACCAAGAAAATACGCCAAACCAGCCATAAAACGACGATCAATTGTTGTCATCAATTGTACAACATCACCTTTTTGAACACCAATTCGTTGAAAAGAATTCATTTCATTTGTTGCTAAACGATCCAAATCCTTATCCGTCAAACCAAAGGTTACAGGATCACCTAACGTTCCAGAAGTTGTGGAATAATCAATGATTTCAGTTGACGGAACACATAAAAAATCAAAATTATATTGATGTAAATCATTCTTTGTTGTAACAGGAATTAATTTTAAATCTTCTGTTGTTTGAATAGATTGCCAATCAATTTGATATTTTTTGAATAAATCTTGATAAAATTTGGAATGCGTCGCAAGATACTTTATCTGTTCTTGAAGTTTCTGATTTTGAAATTCTTTAATCTCTTCTAAAGATTGAAGTTCTAAGGATGTTAACGCGTTTTTCGAGAACATTTGGATAATTTTTTCTGAATTTTATTTCGGTCAGGAACTGTAGTCACCTCCTTTGTCAATGCTAATTTATAATAAAAACTCGCTTGTTGATAATCTTTCTGCTGAAAATAATAATCACCAACTTTGTCATAAACCAACCAAAAATCAGGATTATTTTGAATGTAACTTGTTAAAAAAGTTTCATCAATTTTCTTATTTTCTTTTATCAACTTACTTATTTGGTGTGTTTGTTCACGATATTTTTCATAATTAGAATAATCAGCAGATAAGACAAACTTGTCTTTTTCTATTCTCAAACTATCTACATTTAACATATAATTTGAAATAGAATCATTAAAAATTTTATTCAAATCATAAGCTGTAAACTCACCTAATTGATATGGATTTGACGAAACCCAAACCAATCGTTTATCTGGTTGAAAAACAACTGCGTGATGCGCCAATAGTTGATTCAAAGCCTTTTCATTTCCGTAACCTAATTTAGTGTTTTTCAAACCATTTGTATCACGCAATAATTCAACCATTTTAGTGGGATTTAGCTTATTTTCATTCGAAAGATGTTCTTCAATTTTTTCAAAACGATAAACCGAATGACTTTCCTCTTTTTGAATATTATTTCGCTTATCATCCAAATAAACATCACTCTGAAAATGGTTAGTACATGCTAAATAAGGTTGATTTTGAACTTCATAAACACCAAACTTTTTAGGAGAAATTTCTATCAACACCACACGATGATCTTTTGAACTACCAATCATAATACTCTCAGAAACGAAAACCTTTTTAGTCTTTGCTAATTCAATTGCTTGATCAATCGTTGAGGCATATTGTAAAATTTCTAAAGCAACGAGAGAAATAGGCGTTTTTGCTTTAAGTGGAATAGAAGATTTTCCCGCATTTATCGTTACTGTAAGCCCTTCCAGATTCATTCCAGACGAAACACCAATCATTCCACCCCAAGTCACCGACATATATGGATAACCAGAATTTGGCTTGACAAACGAAACTATTTTATTCTTCGCAAAATCATCATTTGCATAAAAGTCAAAATTGCGACCAATCAACAAACCTCCATCTTCAGATTTATTATCCAAAACAGCCAAAGATGAACAACCAACCAACATCAAATCATGCATAGCATGTCCTATATCGTGCGCCCCATGTAAAAAAAGGTTACGATTATATTTGTCTATTAACGAATCATAGCGGCTATTTGCAGACTCAGAAAGTCCATAAATTTGTGCTTTATATTCGTTGTTGACATATTTATGTAAATCTCGATTATAATATTTGAGTACTTTGAAAAGAAATTTTCTGCGCTTTTCAGAAGGAATAAAATCAGTTATCAAATTCATGAAAGATTGCTCTTGAAAAGCATATAATTCTTTCGTTAAAACACCTGTTTTTTGACCAATTTCTAACGGATCTCCCGAAACAAAAAGTTCCCAATTTTGTGTTTTATTTTTCTTAAAAAAATTATTTTCAATATAAAAAAGTGAGTCATTGATCTCATTTCTACTATATTGTTTTGATTGAAAAGTAGACAAATCAGGACGATTTTCTAAACTTTTTCTAATGCCACAAGATATAAACGTAAAAAAAATAAACGTAAAAAAGTAAATAGTTTTATTCATTCGCATTTAGTTTTATTTCACGATGAACTTTATTCATTAAATAGTCAGCCCCAAGGATTTCGCAACACGTTACAAATGCACCAACCGTTACACCCAAAACTCCATGAACACGGACATTCTGACCAGTAAAAAAAACATTTTTCACTTTAGATCTTGGTGAAATAAATGTTTTCATCGGATGATTACTATCTTTCAAATATCCATACATATTTCCTTTTTCAGAACCTATAAAATCCCGATAAGATAAAGGCGTAGAAGTATGAATTGAAGAAATTTTTTCTCTAATTTTAGGAAATTTTTTCTCTAATTTACGAATGATTAATTCCGTTTTCTGACGTTTAAATTCTTCATATTCTTCTCCTCTATTTCCGTAATTATCATTAATATCAACATTATACGATTCTTCCCATTTTTGTACTTCATCAAACATCATATACGTCATAACCGTCATACTTTCCGAATACTCTTCATCTTTTTGATCCATACTAAATGTTGCAATGTATGTATTTGGCCAATCATTTGTAGTTTTTTCGTAGCTGTCCCACACATCATTTATCGAGTTAAAATGATAAATATTATGATTGATATAGGAAAAACTTTTTGGCTTAAAAACAATATAAATAGTAAATGCAGAAGGCGTTACTTCCAAGCTTTTGACGCGTCGAGAAAATGGTTTACCAAACTTACGCTCGCCTAACATATCTATTGTTTTTTTAATGTCAATATTCGAAATGAATAAATTACCAAAGAAACGTTTTCCTTTTGTTGTTTTACAACCAATTACTTCTTCATTCTCGTTTTGTACAAATGATTTTATTTCTTGGTATTTATAAATTTCACCACCATATTTCTTCAGTTCTTTGATCAAAAGTTTTGCGATTTGACTTCCTCCATTTACACATCGCCAAGCCGAATGTATATAAGAGTTAACCGAAAGCGCGTGTATGTACAAAGGCGTTTTCTCTGCTTGTCCTACATAAAGAAAATTATTTCCTACTAAAACCGCTTTCAAACGCTTATTTGTGAAAACCGAATCGATGTATTCTTTCGCATTAAGCGACAAAAAATCTTCTTCATCAGCAAAAGTTCCGATATTCAAATTATACATAGGAAAAGCAGAACAAATTTCCTCTAATTTTTTGCTGTATTTGATTAAATTTTCTCTCTCTTCAGGAAAAAAAACAGCTAATTGATCAACAAAATTCTGATACGTTTGCGCAATTGGATATTCCTGAGAATCATCATCAAACGAAATCATATCAAAACCATTTTTATTCAACTGGCGCAATTTCAATTTGTCGGATATATTCAAATAACTGAAATAGTTATACAAATTTTCTCCTTTATCCAAACCTCCAACATAGTGAACACCAGTATCAAAAATTGTTTTATTTCGAACAAAAGTTTGCAAATTCCCTCCAAACTGATTGTTCTTTTCTAATACAACAACTTTCTTTCCTTCTTTTGCCAAAATAAGCGCAGAAACAAGTCCTCCCAAACCACTACCAATAACGACTACATCGTAATGAGATTCAGAATTATTTTGTGTAAATTGTGTATTCATTTGTTTCGGTTTGTTGGGCAAAACTTGTAAAAAGTGATTCGTCAATATTTCTATTCTTTAAAACAACAATTTTCTCAAATTGATTTATTGTTTCTTGATAAATATTTTCAATATCAGTAGAAATTAAAAGCGTCTTATAATCATCTATAACATCAAGATCAGAACGATATTCTAACGAACGAATTTTTGTAATGTAATTTGTTGCTGCAATCTCTCGCTTTTCTTCCTCTTTTACAAACGTTATTATTTTTCGGTTTGCTTGTTGCATCAATAATAAAAAATCAATTTGTCCAAAATCATTCGAAAAATGAACTATTTTTTCATCTTTTGTAAATGCATTATTTAATTGATGATAAACAGATTTATTCAAACTAAAATCCTTTTTTACAACTTGAATAATTTCAGATTCTTTGTACAAAAAACTTAAAAATAATTTCTGTTTCCAATAGTTTTTATCTTCATATTTATCTCGAATTTCTTGAAAATTATTTTTAAATTCCTTACTGATTCTTTTAGTTCGTTCTGAATAATTCAAACCATAGTTTTCATCATTCCAAGCAATTCTTTTACCTATTATTGAATAAATATGTCCATCAAAAATTAAAAAATCTCCTTTTGGAATAATCTCTGAATTTCCATGAATATAAATTGGTAAAATATCAAGTTTCAATTTCTCCGCCAAATAAAATGCACCTTTATGAAAACGATTAATATTATTCGTTCGAGAACGTGTTCCTTCAGGGAAAATCATCAACGAAAACTCATTCCCAATTCGAGTTTTAATCTCTTCAATATTATTTTCAACACCGTTTGAAACAGGATAAAAACCTGCCATTTTCACAGCTCGACCAAAAATCGGCGATTTATAAACCCAATCGTTCACTAAGAACACAATTTTAGGCGTACACATTCCAATCGCCAACGTATCCAAGAACGAAGTGTGATTCGCAATTATGATTGACTGTTTCTTGAAGTCTTCTTGATTTGGATTAATAATTTTCTTGACAACAGTTGGCTTTAACATCAACACAGATTTCATAAAAGTTGACATTCCCCATCCAAAAAGTGCATATTTTCTTTCTTTCGAAATTGGTAAAATAAGCATCAAAAATCGAAGAATTAATGAAGTTACCGTACCAAATAATCCAAAATAAATGAAGAAAATTCCACTTTGAATTGCTAACCACAACGTCATTGGACTTTTACCTTTTTTAGGACGATTTGAGATGAAAAATCGAAATAAAATTGGGTAGAAAATAAATGTAATCACTAGCGCTGCCACAACTCCAACTAACGAAACTGATGCAATTGATTTTAACGCTGGATGTTTGGCAAAAATTAACGCTCCAATTGCTAAAATTGTCGTGATAACTGCTAATAAAATCGAAGTGCGATAAGTAGGCATTTCATCTTTTCCAGTCGTATATTCTTTTTGTAAAGCACTCGTCATAAAAATACTAAAATCTACTCCATGACCAAAAACTAATGTACATACAATACTACTGAAAATATTGAATTTAATATCAAAAAGTCCCATCAATCCAGCTGTAACCAAACCTGATAATGCGATAGGAATCGCACTAATAATAACCAATTCGATACGTCGAAAGAAATACCACAATATTAATAAAACAGCAATAAATGAGTAATTGACAAGATTATTAAAATCAGTAGCTAAATTTCCTAAAAAGTTTTCGTTTAACTGTTTACGATCAATTACAATTGTTTCTTTATTATGATATTGTTGAACAAAATTTTCTCGGCTTTCTTCTTTTAATTTTACTAAAGTTGAGATCGTATAAAAACCATTTTTATGAGAAACAAATTCTTCAAAAAGCGAAGGATTAAACGCGCGGTAATCTTCTAATTTTAAAGGTTTATATGCTTTATCGAAAATTGAGAAAAATTGAGTATAAATTTCTTCTTTAAAACCATATTTTTTTCCATCCTTGATAAATTCATTCTTTACAAAATTCACTTTCTCTGAAGTCCAAAAATTTTCCCAATCTTTAATTTTTTCTTGTTGAACTGAAATTGGTAAAACCAACGATTGAATGGAATTATAACTTAAAATCTCATCCTTATTTTCTGCTAGTTCAAGCTTATTTGTTAACGCAATATTTTGATTTAAAACATCTTCTACATTGTTTCCATAATTGACAACATACAACGATTTTGAGATAGAATTTGAAGAAGTTTCTAGCTTTTGTTCCGCTATTTTTTGATCGGTTGGAACGTAATTCAATTTAGATAAATCTTTGTCAAAATTGACATTATTAAACGTAAAACAACTCACTATAATCAAAAGAACACAAGCACCAATCAATATCTTGTTATTATGAAATGAAAAGAACGCTAACTTCTCTATTATTGAAGAATTATTTTCAACAGCATCTTCTTTCGGATGATACAAATGTGGAATAATCAATAAAGAAAAAACACCAGAAACAATAACTGTTATTCCAGCAAAAATTCCTAAATCTTTCAACACATCCGATTTCACAAAAAGTAAACACAAAAATGCAATCGCTGTAGTTGTACAGCTCATGATAAGCGGTTTTGTAATCTCCTTAAACAATGTTTTAGAATCGCTATTGTGCTTATAATGCGTCATGATATGCAACGAATAATCAATCGTTATTCCTAATAAAACTGCTCCAATACTCAAAGAAATTGCAGAAATTGTACCTTGAATAAAATACAAAAGTGCCAAAGCAAAGAAAAAACCAAAAACGGAAGGAATAAAAATAATTATCGGAATGTAAATTTTTCGATAAAATACCATTAAAATGATCATTAATGTAATCATCGAAATCAAAACGGTTGTTATAATATCTTGTTTAATTTGTTTTGCATTCGCAACTGCAATAAAGCTTGAACCGAAATAACTTAATGTTGATTTTCCGCTATATTCAGGATTTAAATGCAGTTGAATTTCCTCTAAACGATTGACAAATTCGGTATTATGTTCTGTTTCACTTCCTGAAAATTTAGGATTGATAAAAAGAAATAATTTCGAATGATCTTTCGTTACAATAAATCCATTGTAAACCTCGAAATCATCCGTCAAATTCTTTTCTTTTAATCGATTTAACGCAACAAAAGTCAATCCAAGCGGATCTTTCAACATAAACTCTTTCGAAACAATTCCAGTCGGCGTAATTAAGCTTTTGTAATTACTTTCAACAATAGAAGCTATCGAATCTTTAGACAATTTTTGCTCTAACGTTTTATAATCTTCTTTCTCTAAAAAAAGCGGTAAATTTTGATGAACAAAATCAAAAGTCGAAGCAAAATTATCTAAATCATATTGCCCTTGAATATCATTATAATAGTTATTTAACGGTTGGATACTATCTAAAAAATCAGTTGCCTGTGCCGTCATATCATCAAGCGTTCCTACTTTATCTTTTTCGATAATCACCGCAACTTTATCCGTAAATTTTAATTGAGCAATAACCTTTGCCATTGCATCATTTTTCTCATCTTTCGGAATGATTCGCGTAATATCTTCTTCAAATTTTAGTCGATTTGCAAAAAATGCACAACCAACTAAAAAGAGAACAAAAAAGAATACACTCAACCATTTATTCGCTTTGATTTGTAAAAATATGTTATAGAAAAATTTATGCATTCTTAACCTTCTTTTGACTGAAATAAGTTAATAAAAAATAACTTACAATTCCACTAACAATACTACAAAAAGTTGCTAAAACAAAGCTTCCGACAATATAACGAAGCAGATTTTTTTTGATAATTTCGAAAGAAACCAAACTCAAATCTAAATGAAAATTGTCCTGCAAAATAAATCCACCTGTCAGCAAAGAAAGATAAATAATTATCGGAATCATTGGCGGAATACTAATATTGGAACAAAAGAAACAAATCACTTTATTTAAACGAAACATTGACGCTAAAAAAATAGATAAAAAAGTTTGAAAGCCCCAAAATGGAGCGATTCCAAGGAAAATTCCCAAAGCAATTGAAAGCGCTTTTACTTTATTGCTATCATTACTTCCTAGGATATCTTCTTTAATGAATGTTCGTATATTTTTTTTTTGAAACTGAAGAAAAAATTACGTGGTTTAATGTAAAAAATCGTCAAAAAAACCAGAAAAGTATTCAAAATACTAATTCGCGTAAAATCTTGAAATGGACGAAAATGAGATACGCGTTCGTTTGGATCGTACAAAATATCAATTGGAATATTCGTCACCTCAATTCCTTTCCAAGCTGTTCGCACAATGATTTCAATTTCGAATTCGAATTTATTTGTCCAGAACTTTTTCGGAATGAATTTCAACGGATACAAACGATAACCAGATTGCGTATCATTCAGTTTAATTCCTGTCTCGAACCAAAACCAAAAGTTAGAAAACTTATTTCCAAAACTACTTTTCTTCGGAATTCCATTTTGTTCCATTTGACGACTTCCAATAATTAAAACAGGTTTATTTTTTTGATCTAATTCTGTAATAAAATTTGGAATATCATGTGGAAAATGTTGACCATCCGAATCGATTGTTAAGGCATATTGGTAGCCTTTTTCTCGCGCAGTTTTAAAACCAATACGTAGTGCATTTCCTTTTCCTTTGTTCTCTGAAAGTTCAACAACAATAAACTGATTCTGATAATCTTTTAAAATTTCAGAAGTAGAATCCGTCGATCCATCATTTATAACTATAATTTGATTCGTGTAATCTAAAACTCCGTCAATCACACGCTTCAATGTTTTATGATTGTTGTAAGTCGGAATAAGTACACAAACTTTTTGTTCGTCTATTTTATGTCGAATAATCGAAAAATCCATTGATTAATTTAGTTTTTTCAGCTGTTGCGCTGTAAAAGTATTGTATTTTTTGGCGTAAGATTTCACCAAAGTTTTAACTTCTTTTGGTGCAGAACTATAATTTTCGACAATAAATGTTTTATCTTCTTGTATATTTTGATTGTATTTGATAAACTTTGGAATATTCTCTTGAATAATCAATCGAATTAAACGATTTTCAACATCTTTCGAGTCCTTTTTTATCGAATTATTGATCAAAGTTGCACCATCTGTAAAATATTGTTTCTTCGTTTCCTTATCTTTTATATACCTTGCTTTCAGAATTTTAGACGCACCTTTATATGCAATAATTGTTTGATTATCACCTGAATAATTATCTAATTTATTATACAAAATAGATACATTATTCGATGATTTTGAAGCGTTTTCAAAATCTGTTCTCAATTCGGATAAGGTTAATCCAAAGAAAAATGAAACCGATAAAAAAATAGATAATAGAGTTTTCATTAATCTAAAACTTTATAAATTGCACTAAATTTTAACGCATTTGTCGTTTCAAAAAATGAAGAATTTTTCACTTTCACTTCATTATTTTCACAAACAACATTCAAACTCAAATCCAAAATAGGATTAATAAACGGATTTATTGTCGCCATAAATTTCACATTCGAAACTTTAGACAAAAACAAATCTTTCGAAACAAAACCTTCTGTTATCTCCTTTATTATCTGCATCATGCAAACACCAGGTGTAATTGGGTTATTTGGAAAATGACCTTCGAAAACTTGATGATTTGGATTTAATTCAATTTGAACTTTAAAATTATTTTCATCAATTTTCTCAGTATTTTTAATGATATATAGATTAGGAATAAGCATTTGTAATTGTTTTGAGTTACAAATATAATCTAAAAAAAGATGATTTGTACGTTAGTTTACTCTTCCTCTAATTGTATATTTACTTTTGTAAGTGTGATACTTAAATTGAAGTGATTATGTTTGATTAAAATCTGATCCGGAAAATCTGTTTTATCTGTCGAAAATTGATTAATTGTTTTTATTTTATTATTCTTTAAATGAACCAATTCTTGAAAATAATTTGATTCATTCTTAGCAAAAATTAAACTCACTTCTTTTGATTTTAAAATCATTTGATTTGTCGTTTTTATACGCTCATCAACTAGAAAATCATTCTTAAAAATAGCTTGTAAATCTTCTGCAAGAGTTTTTATAACCACTTTTTTATTCAAATCTGGCATCGCATAATTCAATGTATAATCGTGGTCTGTAACTGACAAATCGAATAAAGTATTCCCAAAATCAGACGTCATTACCACACGATGCGAGTTGTAACCCAATTTTTTCACAACAAAATTACCTTTCATTTCCTTTTTCATGAACGTAATCTTGAAACGGTAACTATATTCTTTATCAATTGAACTAAAATATGGGTTTAAAAACTTCCTTTCATCCTTTTGTTGTCCTTGTATATCAGCAATTTTGTAAGTCGTTCCACAAGAGGTTAAAATGAAAAAACTAAGGATTAAAAACAGACGCATTTATTGTTTTATTTAAAGATTTGTTGGTAAATAAAATTTTCGTGTAATCATCCGAAGGTTCAATTAATTTGACTTCCGTAACTGTCGATTGACCTGAATAAAACGTCAACTGAATTTCTTTAATGTACTTTTTTACATCCTTTATTTTTGGTTGTAATTTCGCAATTCGAGATTTATCTGTTTTTACATAAGTTATTACAAAATCGTTTGTATCAAACAAATTTCCACTTACACTTCCTACGATTAATTGATTTAATTTTTCAAATTTTTTATTTCCTTGTAAATCTACACTCGATTTTTTTCCTTCATCATTAATATAGATTTTTCCATTGTTAAAAATCACATTATAATCAATTGGTTGAGTATAATTCCAACGCATCGCTTTCGGATTTTGCAAGTACAATTTTCCTTTCGAAACAATTGGTTTATCCAAGAAACTCATTACTTTATATTGCGTAAAATCAGCCGTCAACGTCTGTATTTTCTTAGAATCAGCTATAATATCTTTTTTGAAATTTTCAATTTCAACATTACTCATTTTACTTTCTTGCGCAAATATTGTCAAGTGAAAAAAAGTAAATAAAATGAAGATTTTAGTTTTCATATACATCAATTTTCAAGAGTTCATTTAACGGAACTACTTTATAATTTTCCTTTTGTAAAAATACGAATAATTGCTCTAAAACATTCGCAGTTTTGTCTGAAGTATCGTGCATCAAAATAATAGAACCAGGCTTTATTTGACCAGTAATTCGGTTCAATAATTTTTTTTCATCATTGATAACTGTATCCAAAGAACGAATATCCCAACCAATTACATTATGTTGTGTTTTATTTAAAGCCTTTGCTATATGTGGATTTGTGACACCAAAAGGTGGTCTAAAAATTTTCGTCGTAACGTTTATTTTTTCTCCAATAAGTTGATTGGTAGAAACGATTTCATCAATGATTTTTTCTGTTGAATAAAAACCATTTTTAGAAGAGTGATGAAATGTATGATTCCCTATCAAATGTCCTGATTGATGAGTTATTTGAAGAATTTCAGGATAATTTTCGATTTGTTTACCAATGCAAAAAAAAGTTGCTTTCGCATTATTTTTTTCTAAAATGGCTAAAATTCTTGGTGTAAATTCCGTCGGTCCATCATCAAAAGTAAGAGAAATTATTTTCTCTGAATGATTATTCCCTCGATGATAAGCTTTCAAAAAATAGTTAAATCGAATTTCAAAAGCTCCAAAAATTGTCAATAACAACCAAATAATAAAAGGTATAAACAAATAAAAAAAAGACAAACCTTTTGTAAAACAACCAATTGATAAACAAATTAGTATAACTACAAAAAGGATTGTGACTACTCTGAATTTCATATCGATTGAAGCAATACTAAACTCAAATCTTTACCTTTATGACCATTCACTAAAAGTACGTTTTTATAACTTTCAGCTTTTACGTCATTCTTTTTGAATTGGTTTGGTAAAGTTTGATTTTTCAATAATTCACAACCTAACACAAATCCGAAAGCAGAGGAAGTTCCAAATTCTCCAATAAAATCTTTGTATCCAAATAACTCAAGTTGATTTAAATCATTAATATTCAATAAATTTTCACCAGAAATAATCGAATCAATATCGGTTAAATCAATATGATTCAATTGAATGAATTTTAAAATTTCGGAATATAAATCTTCAAATTGATTTAAAATAGAAACATCTAAAACTTTTGTATAAGAATTTTCATTTCTTTTATTAGATAAAACACAAAAATGAGCACCTTCACTATATTTAATTCCTTGATTTTCTTCTGATTCAATCTCACCAATTAATTGTAACAACTGATATGTTCTTTCTCCAATTTCATCAATTCCACCAACCAAAACGTTATTTACTTCTTGATTTTCAACTTGTAAAAAACCATCTAGAAGTGCATTTTCAAACGAATTAAAACCATTTGTATACGTGAAATTATACGCATTACAACCAAGATGCAAAGCAATTTGAGAACCAACTGTATTGTGCGTAGATTGAATAAAAGCTGTTGGCGTCAAAAACTCTTCTTTGTTTTGAATAATATTTGTCAAAAACTTCTCAGAATCAACCAAACAACCCAAAGCAGTTCCAGTAATTATTGCTTCTGGTTGTTTAATTCCTGCCTCATTCAATGCTTTTAGAGAAGAATAAATTCCCATTTTTACACCAGAAGCCATTCTACGACTCATCGCAGGAGAAATAATATCTTTTAACGAAGGCGATTTTGCCTTAGTAATAGAAGCTTCTAAAGGAAGAAAATCATCAGTTATTTTATCTATAAATCGCACATTTACAAAGCCTAATCCGTTTACAAATACTTCTTTCATGATTTAGAAAAAATTAAAGTTGAACAATTTCCTCCAAAACCAAACGAATTTGATAACACATATTCAATATCTTTCTTTTCCAATTTTGTGGTCGGAAAGATATTCAACTCTTCAATCGGAGATTGAAAATTAAGATTTGGATAAACAAGATTATGTTGAATACTCAACAAACTGAATACCGCTTCTACACTCGCTGCAGCAGCCAACGTATGACCTGTAAATGGTTTTGTAGAACTAAAATTAGGGACATTTTCTCGGAAAATTCTCTTCAAAGCTCGACCTTCTGTTATATCATTATTGTTTGTTGCAGTTCCATGAACATTAATATAATCGATTTCTGAAGGCTGAATAATAGAAGTTTCGAATGCTTTTTTCATCGCCAAATACGCTCCTTCTCCATTTTCAGACGAAGCTGTTTGATGAAATGCATCGTTCGAATTTCCTGCACCAATCAAATAGCCAAGGACTTTTTTCTTTGATTTTTGAACAGATTCTTCTGACTCTAAAACCAAATAAGCAGCTGCTTCACCAAGATTCAAACCTTTTCGATTTTTATCAAATGGTTGATTAAATTCATCACTCAGAATCATCAAACTTTTGAATCCATTAATGGTAAATTTTGACAAAGCATCCGTTCCGCCAACAATCACTCGATCCAATTTTCCTGAATTAATCAAGCGCGCGCCATACATAATCGCATTTGCAGCTGAAGAACAAGCCGTACTAATAGTCGATACAAAGCCTTTCAAACCAATTTCATTTGCAATTTGATTAGAAGAAGCACCAGCATCATGACTCGAAATATACTTTTGTTTTTCAGGCAGATTTTCATAATCCAAAAAGTAATTTTCTGTCCTATCCATTCCTCCTACACTTGTTGAAGAAATCAGTCCTGTTCTGACTTCATTTACATTTTCGATTCCTGCATTTTGCAGAGCTTCTTTCACAGCAATTAGTCCTAACATCGCTGTTCGAGAGAAATTATTATCCGGAGATAAATTTAAAAAAGTTGCTAATTCATCGTTCGATAATTTAATTTCTCCTACAAAAATTTCGTTTTTATGAATAGAATCAAAATTTTCGAGGCGTGACAAACCATGCTTTTGATGAATTAATGAATCGAAATTCTCTTCGACATTTTTACCAATTGCCGAAATAATTCCCATTCCTGTTATTGCAACTTTTTTATGCATTATTTTGTTCTATTTTTCTCAATATAATCTGCCATTACTTCAACCGATTGAAAGATCGTTTTTCCTTCTTTCGGATCTGTAATTTTGATTCCATATTCTTTATCCAATAAAACAATCAACTCCAAAGCATCGATTGAATCTAATCCCAAACCATCTCCAAATAAAGGATCATCATTTCTGATATCCTCTACTGATACATCTTCAAGATTTAAAATTTCAATGATTTTAACTTTCAAATCGTTAATTAAATTTTCCATAGTATTTTTTATTGTTAACTAATATTGTTTTTAATCTATTAAGTACATTTTCGCTTCGTAATCACCTTTTAAATAATCTACCCAAGCCAAAACAACTTTCTTTGCTTTATTTTTTTGAATTAAATAATTCGCATACTTTTTTAATTGTTCTTCATTAAAATTTTCCGAAATAAAAAAAGCATTTTCAGTCTTCAATCGATGACGAATACTCACCTCACCCAAACAAATATTTGCTAATGTGTAAACAAAAACTGCTGGACTCGGAAAAATTTCATCCGTAGATTGAATACTTTGTTGATGTTTCAAATCTGATTCTAAACTCGAATTTCGATTTGCAAAAACCAATGCAATATCTTGATTTTCGTTCAATGTATTTTCATCTTTCAATAAAATTTCGGCAGCTAAAAAAGCTAATTTACTCTGATGATCCATTTTATAAAATTTTGGATAATCAATCTCGAAAGATTTGAAGAAATTTTTCGAAAATATACCAAAATCTCCTGAAGAATCTTCAAAATAAAGTTCATCATTCAACCAAACTTGTTCGTTTTTAATCTCAACTTTAGTCATTCTGAACTTTTTTTAAAATAATTACAGCATTACTTCCTCCAAAACCAGATGAAGTTTTCAAAATAATATTGACTTCTTTTTGAAGATTTTCTTTCAAAATATTTAATGGAACTGAAACTCCTAATTCATCAAAATTATGACTTTTCAAAAGCAAATTTTTTTCTGCTTGCTTCATCGCAATAATTAATTCCAACAATCCAGAAGCGCCCAATGTATGTCCGTAAAAAGCTTTTAAACTATTTGTCGGAGTTTTATCCATTTGTAAACGATGAAATGCAATTGCTTCCATTTCATCGTTATACAATGTCGCCGTTCCATGTGCCGAAATATAATCAATTTCATTTGATGAAATATTCGCCTCTTTTATCGCAGATTCTATACTCAAGACCAAACCTTCGCCCGTGCGAGATGGTCCAGAAATATGATTTGCATCGTTAATTGAAGATTCACCCAAGATCTGAAAACTATTTTTTTCTTGACTTTTTGAAAGATAAACACAAGCCGCAGCTTCGCCTAAATTAACACCTTTTCTATCTTTGTCAAATGGTTTACATAATTCAAAATCCATTGCTTGAAAAGAATTGAAACCTGTCAAAACAAAATCTGTCAACTCATCCAAAGCCAAAACATATGCATCATCAAACTCATCAATTTCAATGAAACGTTTTGCAACATTAACTGCTAAAACTCCAGAAACACAAGCATTTGAAATGATAATTGGTTCAGTTTTAAATCCAAAATAATCTGCAATTTTCTTTGCAAAATTTGGAATTGAAGCTTTTTCTAAAGAATCAGAAAGTTGATCAATATTTCCTTTTGTAGTTGAAAGTACAAAAGCAGTTCGTTGTGAAATTTTTGATTTTTCAATAATAGATTGAAGAGCTGAAATACCAATTATTTCTAATCGTGTATAATGTTGATTATCTTTTAGTTCATTTTTTAAATTTAAGAAAATTTCATTCTCAATTTTCCCAGCGTAAAAATTCTTTAAATGACCAAATGAATCAATTTTAGAAACAGCCGAATTTCCTTTCAACAATTCATTCCAATTGGTTTGAATAGAATTTCCGAAAGGTGTTAAAATATTTGCACGATTAATGTAAACTTTTTCCATTACAACAATCCTACTTTTTTCTTCCATTCTTCAAAAAATGGTGGCAATGTTAACATTAAATCTCCTTCGTTGTCTAAAAAAACTTGAGTCGTTTCTCCAATACAAACCAATTTTTCATCTTGATTAAAAATCTTGAATTTGTATATCATTTTAGCAGCCAAAGTATCTTCAAAAGTTGTTTCTATTCTACATTTATCGCCATATTTCAATGGAAATTTATGTTCACAAACCGACTTAATGATTGGTATTACAAATCCGCTTTTTTGAATATCCAAATAACTAATCCCAAAATGACGTCCAAAAGATTCCCTTCCATCTTCAAAATACGTAATATAATTCCCATGCCACACGATTCCCAACGGATGGGTTTCATTGAATCGTACTGCGAAATTGGAATTATGTACTAACGTTTTAATCTTCTCTTCTGAACTTATCATAATATATAGCGGCAAACAAGGTAATAATATAGAACAAAGTTAACAAAATAATATTCGGAACAATCTGAAGAAAAGATTGATTTCGCAGAATTAAACTATAATAGCCATCGAGTGCCCAATTCATCGGTGATATTTTCGCGAAATGTTGCATAAAATCTGACATCGCAAAAACTGGAATCCAAACACCGCCAATTGCAGCTAAAATAACGACTAAAGTCGCTCCAAAAGGTGCAGATTGTTCTTGGGTTTTCGCAATTGTACCTATTAAAAGTCCTAATCCAATTGCTGCCAAAGAAGCAAATACAGTTAATCCGTAAATAGAAAATAATATGCCATCCGTTTTGAAACCTGGTAAATCAATCAATGGAAAGACTAATTTAGCGACACATAAAATCATTGTAAATTGCAATAAACTTATGATTAAATACGTGATGGTTTTTCCGATAATTTGAACAGAATAAGGCATTGGACTTGTTAATAGTCGAATATGTGTGCCTAAACTTTTTTCTTTTACAATGTTGATAGAAAGCGGAACAACAATAAAAAATATCGCAAATAATGTCCATGCAGGCACATTATGTTGTGTAACATTTGGTTTCAAAACTGATTTAGAATCTTCGGGAACAATCTCTTGAAAATGAATAAACTTCTCATTTTGAAATCCTAAATCATTTGATCCCATCTCTTGTTGAAATGCTTTGTAAATACTTTTATTCTCAGTATCTGTAATTAATTTATCCAAAACATTCGACACATTTTCTTTGAAAGCCAGTGAAGTTGCAGGATCAAAGTATAATTTAATCGTTTTTGGATTTACTTGTTGATTATATTTAACTTGCGTGCTATCAAAAGCAAATTCGTTCAGAATTTTCTCAACATTCTGATTGATTTTATAATTCAAATCCTTTGATAATTTCGCTGGAATTACAATTCCAACTTGGTATTTTCCTTTAAAAACTTCAGTTTTCAGTTCATCTTCCGTTAATTTTTTCCCATTTAATTCAGTTACAATTTTTAAATTTCCTGAATGTGAAATATGTTTTTTTACAATCGCAGAAATACTATCTTGATCATGATCAATAAATAGAACAGGAATACTCGCTTCAGCAAAAGAATCATAGGTACTTTTCTGAATTTTAGTCACCGTAATAACCAAAATCAAAGGCATAATAAAAAGAATCACCAATCCGCCAATATCACGAATAAGTAATAAAATTTCTTTCTTTATACATGCTAAAAGTTGGCTCAACATATCACGATAATTTAGTTAAATTAACAAAAGCCTCCTCCAAATTATATGCATTCACTTGCTTGATTAATTCTTTCGGTTCAGCTGTAACAATTGATTTTCCTTGATTCATAATCGTGACTTGCGTACAAAAACCTTCGGCTTCTGCCATATGATGAGATGTATAAACAATCGACATTCCTTGTTGATGAAGCTCTTGTAAATAGTCTAATAATGCAATTTTTGATTGTATATCAACGCCAACAGTTGGCTCATCTAAAAAAAGAATTTCTGGCTGATGAAGAATTCCTGCCAATAAATTAATGCGACGTTTCATTCCTCCCGAAAAAGAATCAATTTTTTTATCCAAAAACTTAGACATTCCTACTTTTTCAGTCAAAAGCTGAATCTTTTCGTCTAATTCTTTTGAAGGAACTTTATAAATTTTTCCAAAAAATTCTAAATTTTCACGCGCTGTCAACGTTGGATACAACGCATATTCTTGCGGAACAATTCCAATGATTTTCTGAATCTTTTTTAAATCTATTTTTTGATTTAAATTTTGAATCACAACATTACCAGAAGTTGGTTTAATCAATCCTGAAAGTATCGACATCAAGGTTGTTTTCCCTGCTCCATTTGGACCAAGTAAACCATGAATTTCGTTCTGTTTTATCGTCAAAGAAAAATCTTCTAGCGCAAAAACATCCGAATTTTTATATTTTTTATATAGTTTTTCAATCTCAATCATCTGTTGCTAAATTGCTTTTCTTAAACGTTTAAAAAACGATTCTTCCAAATCTGCTAATTCCAATAATTGATCCGAAATCACATCGTAAATATCTTGTGCATTGTTTCGTTTTTTATAAACTCTTGATGCATTTAGAGCAAAATCTCGCCATTTATCCCCAATTACAGAAATTTCTAAGGCAAAATCATTCAGATTTGGTTGATTCAATTTTTGTGAAGCTTCTTGTAAAAAAGCAGCATAAATATAACGAAAACCTCCACCTCCTGTCCCAATCTCTTCTTGCATTCGAATCATTTGTGCCAAAAAATAATTCGTTTTTGCATTCCCAATTTTCTTTGGCATTTTTTTAATTCGTTTCGCAACCATTCTAATTCCACGAACACCAACAATCGGAACTGGTGCTAACATTTCACGACACGTTTTCTTAATTCCTTTTTTGATTGCTTTCTCAAAATTTATATTTTCTGGAATAAATTCAGGATAATATAAATGTCCTTTTGGAGCTAAAACACCTTTCGAAAAACGAACTTTTTCTAACTCATTTTCAGTCAACTTTGTCGTTTCTTGCATCACAGGATCACTGATTAAATACGTTTGATTTTGCTTACCGAAAACAACTAAATTATGTCCGTTAAAATGAAATTTATATTCTTCTGGAAAATAAGTTAAATTATACACACCAACCTGTAAGCCGCAAGGTCGATTGGCCAAAAGCTGTTCGTCTAAGAATGTTTGGGCAGATTTTGTAGAGCGAAATTTATGACGTTTAACCTTTATACCAAGATTTTTTGCTGCACGATTAAAAATCATTCCTGGCATCGGACGATAACTAATTGCAGGTGCGTGATTGACTTTTAGAAAAGGTAAAAACACAAAAAAAAGTCCTGAGCCAATTCCAAAAATCATTGGTTCTGAAATCTCAATTCCTTTATTTTTTAATAAATTAGATGCTACTCCATTTTCGCAATGTGCTGATTGAAAATGTTTAAAATCAGTTATGGTTTCCATCAAAGTTTTTTAATTCATCAACCGAAATTTCAAAAGCTTCGGCATATTTTTTTAGTGTTGATTCTTTTAATTTTGAGAAAACAGTTGGTTTCGCATGTCTTTTGACAAAAATCTTCCAAATTTCGACATAATTAGACAAAATTTCCCAATCCATACGTTTCAATTCCATGAAATATAAAATTGGACTTGCTTTTCCATCAATTACTTTTTGTCTTGCTTCCTCTGTTCGTTCATCCAAAATTTTTAAAGTTTCGGACTGAACAATATTTTTCGCTTCCCAACCTGCACTCAATGTTTGAGAAAATTCTCCTTGTTCATCGATTGCATAATACACTTCGTTGAAATTCTTGAGATGTCCTTTATCTTGTGGTACTTCAGATTGTTTCATTTTTTATGGTTTTGAAGCATTAAATTCATTGTAGCTGTCGCAATTATTTCGTCATTCAATATAACTTTTGCTTGCATCAAACTAATTGCAAATTCATCGTAATCAAAAACTTCTAACAACGTTGCTTTTGTTGTAATGGTTTGATTAACTTTTGGCAATTGCATAATTTCAGCTTGTTTAATCGAACTAATAAAACCTATTACATCACCTTTATGTACATCAGAAAAATTGATAAAATAATTTTGTCCAATAATTGTCGAACAAACTTGCGCCATATTTTCCAATAAACCAACTTCTGCAAAATATTCGTTCTGAATAAATAATTGATTCGATTTTATCGTAAATAAAGCTTCAACATAGGTTTTCTCAATCCAAGAAATCGTGTCTACAAAAAGCATTGGTTCACGATGTGGAAGAAATTGTTGAATATCAATTTCCTGATTTACTTTCATAAAATTATGTTTCTGCAATCACTGTTTTCATCTCTCCTTTTGCAATTACTTCTCCTTCTATCTTTGTTTCAATCGAAACCAAAGTCACTCCCATTACTTCGTGCAAAATAGTTGCTGTTGTTGTTAAATTCTCATTCACTTTTGGCAAACGATTAATCTCTATTGATTTCATCGAGCCAATATATCCTGTTGGAACCGATTCATCTCGAATGTAAAATTGATAACCTGTATACAAAGCAACTGTTTGTGCCATGTGTTCTAATATTCCAGATTCTTTCAATTGATTATTTTCGACAAAAATCGAATCGTTTTTGACCGTTAAGCCTCCAACAACTTTTTCCTCTTCATATTCAAAAATAGCATCTACCATAATAATTGGTTCACGCTGTGGAATCAATTGTTTGATAAATCCTATTGTATGATTGGGTAATTGTATTTTATTCATTTTTTAAACGACTGTTAAATAGACGTACGAATACGAAAAACGCCCACTTTCTGGTACACAAAGCATAATACGATCTCCTTTTTTAAGATTTCCGTCTTGAAATAGTTCGTCAAGCATCAAAAAAACAGACGCTGAACCCACATTTCCAACTTTGCTTAAATTCATAAACCATTTCTCTAACGGAATATAAATATCTCTCTTACAAAATTCGTCATATAAACCTTGAACAAAATAATTTGACGAGACATGCGGTAATAAATAATCAATTTCATTTGAAGATAATTGATGTTTATCCATTGCAGCTTTCATGCTTTCTACGCCTTTTATCAAAATATTATCATTCAGAACTTTGACATCTTGTTTCAAAGAAAAAACGGATTCTTTTAACCATTCTTCCGAAGAAAAATCGCTCCAAGATTTCATTTCTCCATTCGGTAATTTATCACCTCCGGCATACATACATGTTTCCAATTCGTGTGCGTAAGAATAAGATTCCATCCACTCTATTTTAAGCGAAATCGAATCTTCGTTTGGTTGATTTTGCAATAAAAAAGCTGCGGCCCCATCTGATAACATCCAACGTAAAAAATCTTTTTTGAATGCTATAATTGGTTGCTCTTCTAATTCTTTTAAATTCTCAACTTCATGCTCAAATTTTTCTGCTTTCATCCATGTCGAAACTCGCTCAGAACCTGAACAAACTGCATTTTTAGAATTACCTGACTTTACCGAAAGATAACCAAATTTCAGCGCATTCATCCCCGAATTACAAACTCCCGAAGAAGAATTTAACTCTACCGAAACACTATTTTGCAATAAACCGTGTACCATCGCGGCATGAGAAGGCAACAACAAATCTGGCGTTGAAGTCCCACAAGACAACACTTCTACCTCATTTTTTGTGAACTGTGTATCAAATAAATTTGTAATTGCATTACTCGTCAATTCGGCATTAGAATGTGTGACATTTCCAGTTTTATCGAGAGCGTAATAACGCGTTTTGATTCCATTATTTCTTAAAACGATTCTTCGAGCTTTTGAAGGAATTTGATTAATTTTTCCTAAAAAATCTTCCATTTCTTCGTTAGAAATTGGTTGATTTGGCAAAAACTTCGACGTTTTCGTTATATATACATTTTGCATATTATTCTATTCCTTGAAAATATTTTACCTGTTTTTTATATTTAAAATAGTTGAACGGATAAAATATAATATATAACAAATTTACTAATGGAGATATTATCCAAATAGCTAAAATTAAATAATAATAAAAGAATTTCAAATACTTTTCTCGCTGTTTACCTTGTTTAGAATCAATAATTTTAGACCAAACTTTAAACATTCGATTCCCTTTTGTATCAACAGAAACTAAAAAAGGTTTTACCTCAACGGCTCCAGATTCAATTAAGTTTTCTTGTAGATTAGAGTAATTATTATTTTGGATTGAATTTAGAATAATTTTACCAAATCTTCTACTTTCCTGAATAGTTTTTTCACTAATTCCTGGCAAAGGCAACAAATTGAACATTCGTTTTTTAACGCCCGAAAACATCCAATTTACAATTGTCATTGCACTTACTAAATTTGGTGTATGATCGACCAATGCGATGTTTCCGACTAATATAGACTGTCGTTCTTTCAATATTTTTTTAATTTTTTCTTGTGCCAAAAACCACATATTTCGCGAACCACTAATTGTAATTATTTTAGAATTTTCTAAAATTTGCTGTGCTTGTTTATCCTTTAAAAAAGAATTTATTGGAATAGATGGTGATAAAAACCAAACTTGATAATACAATAAAATTAAATCATATTTCTGATTCAAGATTTCAGTCGGAATTGGTTTAATCTTCTTTTCTTTTTGAAGAAAACTATCTGGAAAAGCATTGAAAAAAGAATAAAAATCCCACGGAAAAGGAAATTCCTCTTCCATTTCTATCTTGTATTTCGTTAAATTAATATCTTGATTTTGAACTAAATCATATGTTGTTTGATCGACAATCTCATTTAACTGTCCTGACTGAGAGTAATAAACAACTAATACGTTGCATTTCATGTAAAAGTTTAGGTTTTTTAGTGGTTTGAAAATTCATATTGTGGTCTAATTTACATCCAAAAATCGAAATAATTAAACCATTGATAAGGATATTTTTTTACAATGGTTTCTAGATTGACGCAAAACTCTTTCAAAAGTGCATTTGCATCACGATGTTTGAAATTTGCTTGACGCGCATATAAGTGATAGTGTAAATTTTTTTCCTTCATTACATACACAAAAGCAACGGGCACTTTCAAGCGAGAAGCAATAGAAAATGGTCCTGCAGGAAAATTAGCTTGTTTTCCAAGAAGCACTTCTGACATCGTTTTATTTCCCTCGAAATAACGATCTCCTGTAAAACAAATTAATTCGTTTCGACTAAGCGCATTATTTATTTCGAAAATATGAGATAAATCTTCTTGAATCAAGATAAACTTTACCGAAGGTTTCTTCGAAATACTTTCTAAATATTCTTTGATAACATTTCGTTCTAAATCTGTTGTAACCAAATTAATTTGACAATCAAAGTCAATATCTGCAAAAAAATGTTCTGCAACTTCGAAATTACCAACATGTGCACTTATTAAGATTCCGCCTTGTTTTTGATTCAATAGATTTCTTAATAATTCTATTCCATCAAATTCGTACGAATATTTGTTACGTAAACCTGCATTAATCGCTGTTTTATCAATCAAGGTTTGTCCAAAAGTATAGTAACTTTTGTAAACACTTAAAATTGATTTGAAAACCGAAAAATTTAATCGATAACGAAAGTATTCGTAAATAGATTTGTTACTACTATAAGCCGTTATAAAATAATAAAAAGCTACAAAAATTAAGACTGAGTAAGCAGCCTTAATTCCGAGCTTTTTCATAACGTTGACAAATATTTTGTATCCCAGGACCGTTCCTTTAGAACGACCATCCCATTGTTTCATATCTGTTATTTATTCTCTAACTTTTGTTCTACAATTGCATAGAAATCTTCAAAAGTTATCATATTTTGAAAATCTTCTTTAATTAATTTCACACCGAAATTAGATTCAATGATTACCACTAAATCAACATAGTCCAAACTATCTAAATCTAAAGATTCTTTAATATTTTTTTCCTCTGAAATCACAGAAGGATCAACTTCAAATTCATCAATTAAGATAGCATTTAATTTTTCAGCGATTTTACTTTTCACCATATTAGGAGTTAAATTTTTTAATTACTAAGGCAGAATTCGTTCCACCAAATCCAAAAGAATTCGACAAATATACATCAAATTCTTTATTTAAGGTTTCTTTAACAATGTTTAATTTAGCTGAATCTTCGTCTGCTTCTTCGAAATTAATATTTGGTGCAATAAAGTTATTCATCATCATTAAGTTAGAATAAATAATCTCACTTGCTCCTGCCATCCAACATTCGTGTCCCGTCATCGATTTTGTAGAACTTACAAAAGGTTTCGTTTTTCCAAAAACTTGGTCAATCGCTTTTGCTTCGTTCGCATCACCAACTGGCGTAGAAGTCGCATGTGCATTGATATATTGAATTTCATCAGCAGAAATTTTTGCTTGTTTCAACGCTCTATTCATCGCAATTGCTGGCCCATCTACATTTGGCGTAGAAATGTGTCCACCATTCGATGAAAAACCATAACCCAAAACCTCAGCAATAATTGGCGCACCACGTTTTACTGCGGATTCATAGCTTTCTAAAATCAATGTTGCTCCACCTCCACTCGGCACCAATCCATCACGATTTTTATCGAAAGGACGACAAGCTTGTGTAGGATTTGCTTCATTTTCGGAAAAAACACCCAAACCATCAAAACTTGCCATTGCATATTTATTGATTTCCTGTGCTCCTCCACAAATAATCATATCTTGCAGACCATCTTTGATCATCATATAACCTAATCCAATCGAATGCGAGCCACTTGCACAAGCTGCACTAATCGTAAAATTGATTCCAGTCAATTCAAAAATTGTCGCAAGATTCATGGTTACAGTGGAATTCATTGACTTGAAAATCGCTCCAGAACCAATTAATTCAGTATCTTTTTTCTCGCGAACAATATCTATTGCATCAATAATTGCTTTCGAAACACTATCATTTCCATATATAATTCCAACCTCGTTAGTCTTGATATATTCTTCCGTCAAATTAGCATTTTTCAACGCTTCTAAAGTTGCCATATACGCAAACTCTGTTTCTTGACCAATTGTAATTCGTTGTCTACGATTCAAAAAAGGTTTCAAATCTGGTGCAGGAACAGTTCCTGTCAAAGCAGATTTAAAGCCAAATTCTTTGCGTTCTTCATCAAAAATAATCCCTGATTTTCCTTGACGCAAAGATTCTGTTACTTCTTCTAATGATGTTCCTAAGCAAGAATAGATACCCATTCCTGTTATTACGACTCTTTGGCTCATTTTATCTAAGAATAAATTCCTCCATTTATATTAATAACTTCTCCCGTGATATAACTCGATTTTTTAGAAACCAAAAAGCTTACCAAATCGGCAACCTCTTCGGCTTTTCCAAAACGATTGGCTGGAATCAGCTTCTTTAATTCTTGTTGATCCAATTCATCTGTCATATCCGTTTCGATAAAACCTGGCGCAACAGCATTCACCGTTACATTACGTTTTGCTATTTCTTGTGCCAATGCTTTCGTCGCTCCTATCACAGCAGCTTTTGCAGCAGAATAATTGGTTTGTCCTGGCGTTCCTTTCAAACCGGAAACAGAAACTATATTGACAATTCTTCCGAATCTATTTCTCAATAATGGATTAATAAAGAAATGAGTTACGTTGTAAAAACCATTCAAGCTCGTATTAATCACATTTGACCAATCATCTTGTGAAATCCACATAAACAAATTATCTTTCGTAATCCCTGCATTGTTTACAATTACTTCTACAATTGCATTTGTATTTTTCTCTGTCCATTCGGTTAAAACTTGTTGTGTTTGATTTGCATCAGCCACATCAAATTTTAAAATTTCTCCTGTTCCTCCTAATGCTTCAACATCTTTCAAAGTTTCTAACGCAGCAGCTTCATTCGAATTATAATTTATCAAAAGATGATAATCATGTTCTTCTGCAATTTTCAAACAAATTGCTTTTCCAATTCCACGAGAACCACCTGTTACAATTGCACATTTCATGCTTTAGTTTACTTTATTATTTAGTAAATATTTTTTAACTTCCTTAAGATAAGGATAAATCACCTCATCTTCTTTAAATACAGGAACAATTTTACGAATCGAATCATAAAATGCTTTCCCTTTCGAAGATAATTTATCTTGTATTTGTAAAAATTCTATCGCTTGCGTTACAGCCATACTCTGAACCGTCAACACTTCGAACGTATTATCAATCACTTTTGCACAAATCGTAGCCGCATTTGTTCCCATACTCACAATATCTTGATTATCATTGTTGTTTGGAATACTATGCACATACATTGACGTAGAAAGTGTTTGATTTTCAGCTGTTGTAGAAGTCGCCGTAAATTGAGCAGCTTGCAAACCGAAATTAAAACCAAGCGTTCCTAAATTGACAAAAGGTGGTAAAATATTATTGATTTTTGGATTGACTAAATAGTTTAATTGACGTTCACTTAGCATTGATAGACGCGTAACAGCCAATTTTAATTTATCCAATTCTAATGAAACATAATCGCCATGAAAATTTCCTCCATGATGAACAGTTTGATTTTCAACATCGATAATTGGATTATCACTCGCCGAATTTATTTCATTTTCTAGTACTTCTTTCGCGGCATTCCAAGTATCATAAATTGGTCCTAAAATCTGAGGAACACAACGCAACGAATAATATTCTTGTACTTTTTCTTCAAAAATTTTCTCAGTACGTTCTTGATATAATTCGTCTGCACGTTTTTTGACTAATTTGCTATCATTCAAAAAATCGGTCATTTTATTCGCCACATAACGTTGACCAACATGTTGTTTAGCCTCGTTCAACGGTTTTGAATAATGATCATCAAAAGATTGTACAATTTCATTCATCATCGAGCTTAACGTAATCGAAAGATTAATTAATTGATTAACTTTAATCAAATTTACCATTCCAATTCCCGTCATTACCGAAGTTCCGTTCATAATTGATAAACCTTCGCGAATATGAACTTCTATTGGTTGAAGATTTTCAAGTTCAAACACTTCTTTCGTCGATTTGATTTCTCCTTTATAAAAAACTTCTCCTTCTCCAATTAATGTCAAAGCCAAATGCGCCAATTGAACCAGATCTCCACTAGCACCAACGCTTCCATGTTGATAAATGACAGGTAAAATATCACGGTTTACTAATTCTTGCATCAATACTAAAACTGAAGGATGAATCCCAGAATATCCCAACGAAAGCGTATTAAAACGTGCAATAACCGCAGCTTTTGTTTGGTCTAACGTCAACGGTTCTCCAATTCCTGTACAATGACTTCTGATTAGATTATATTGAAGCTGAATTGTATTTTCATCTTCAATACGATATTGTGCCATTGGTCCAAAACCTGTATTTACGCCGTAAATTATTTTATTTTTTGAAAATTCTTTTAAAAATTTAAAACTATTCTCCACACGATCAAATGTTGATTTATCAAGCAATAATTTTTTATTCTCAAAAAGTATGTTTTCTATAGTGTCAATTGTTAATTTTGTCATGTTATTGATTAGGTAAAAGATTTATCGATTTTGGTTATTTACTCCCTCAATCAGTTGCAAAAATAATTAAAAAACTATACAAAAAGTCATGATTGAAAATACAGATGTTTTAATCATTGGTGCAGGACCTTCGGGATCGGTTGCAGCAGCCTATTTAAGAGAAAAAAACATTAAAGTTATTGTTTTAGAAAAAACTCAATTTCCCAGAATTGTTGTTGGTGAAAGTTTGATCCCTCGCTCTATGGATCATTTTGAAGAAGCTGGATTGTTACCTTATTTAGAGAAACAAAATTTCGAAGTAAAACCTGGTGCGAGATTTATTCGAGGCGAACAAATTTGTATTTTCGATTTCAGTAAAAAGTTTGGGAAAGGACAAGATTGGACTTGGCAAGTTCCGCGTGCTGATTTCGATATGACTTTAGCTGATGCAATTATAGACAAAGGTGCAGATTTGCGTTTTAATGAAGAAGTAATTGATGTTCAATTTGAAGGAAAAAAATCGATTACAACTGTAAAAAAACAAAATGGAGAAACGTATCAAATCAATGCAAAATTTTTGATTGATGCGAGTGGATATGGACGCGTTTTACCACGATTATTAAATATTGATAGTCCATCAAAACTAAATCCACATTCAGCAATTTTCACACATATTAATGATGTTCGTCGCTCTGAAGGTCAAGAAAGAACGCAGATTTCTTTTGATATTATTGAAACGAAAGTTTGGTTGTGGGTAATTCCTTTTTCGAATGGAAAAACAAGTGTAGGGATCGTTGGCCCAACAGATTATATCAATCAATTATCAACCAATCAAGATACAACAGAAGCTTTGCAAAATGCAATTCAAAAATCCGATTTTTACGTCAATCGTTTTGGTAATTTACCATTTGAATTTAACCCAATTTGGTTAAAAAATTATTCCGCTGCGGTGACTAAAATGTATGGAGATGGTTATGTGTTGACAGGAAATAGTACCGAGTTTTTAGACCCTGTCTTCTCTTCTGGTGTTTGTTTCGCAACAGAAAGTGGTTTGAAAGCTGCTAAACTTGCTATTAAAGAAATGAATGGCGAAAAAGTAGACTGGCAGACAGATTACGAAGATTATATGAAAGAAGGTATCGATGTTTTCACCACTTATGTGCAAGAATGGTACACAGGAAATTTGCAAGAATTATTTTTCCATCAACCTGAAAATCCTGATGTCAAAGAAAAAATTTGTGCTGTTTTAGCAGGATACGTTTGGAACAAAGAAAATCCATTTGTAAAAAAACACAATAGTGTAATTCGGAATATGGCGTATCTGATTCGAATGGTTAAAGAAACAGAATAAATGAAAAGTCAACAATATGTTGGCTTTTTTGTTTTTAATTCAGATAGATTCTCTATTTTTGAGTAATCCAATACTTTAAAACGCATGCAATTTCAGACTATTGATACAGTTGAATCAATTTCGAAAGAAGATTTCATCAAAAATTATCTCAAAAAAAGGAAACCTTTGTTATTGAAAGGTTATGCAAAGAATTGGAAAGATTTTGACAAATGGAATCTCGATTATATCAAAGAAAAAGCTGGAGAACAAATTGTACCTTTATACGATAGCAAACCTGCTGACGCTAACAAAAGTTCGGACACTCCTGCTACACATATGAAGTTTAATGAATATGTGGATTTAATCAAAAAAGAACCCTCTGATTTGAGAATTTTCTTTTTTATCATCAAAGATAAAATTCCCGAATTACTCAAAAATTTCACTTATCCTGATCTAGGTTTAAAATATTTTGAACGTTTGCCTACACTATTTTTTGGAGGAAGTGAAGCTAAAGTTTTGATGCATTATGATGTCGATATGACGGATTTCATTCATTTTCAGTTCCAAGGTGATAAACGAATTTTGTTGTTTGATCCAAAACAATCCAAAGCTTTATATAAAGTTCCACTTTCGGTACATACAATTTACGAAATTGATTATGATCATCCCGATTACGAAAAATTCCCAGCTTTGAAACACGCAAAAGGTTTTGATTTTGTCATGAATCATGGCGATGCTTTATTTATCCCACGTGGTTATTGGCATTATAATCGTTATTTAGAAGCAGGATTTTCAATGTCTTTACGCGCCTTTCCTAATGAGTTTTTTCAAGTGATGAATACCATTTATCATGTATTTATTATGCGCTATACAGATAAGTTAATGCGCAAGATTTTTCAACTAAAATGGATTCATTTTAAAGAAAAATGGGCAATAAAGAAAAGTCATGGATATTATGGAATTAAGAAATAGGTTTTAAATATTACTCAATTTTATAATCCATAGGAACCATGTTTGCTATTTTTTCCCAGCTCCAATATCCTTCAACAACCAAATTAGCAGGATGGTAATATGTACCATTTTCTTCAATTTTTAATAAATCGCTTTTTATAGCGAAAATAGAAAGTTGGTTCGAAATATATTTTGCACCATTCTGTTTTGCATAGTCCAAATCCTCTTTTTCATTTTTGTATTCAACTGAATATAATCCTTTAAAATTAAGATACTGATTATTATTATCAACGATTTTCAAACTATCAGATGGAACTTTTTGATTAACTAAGTAAGTAATTATTTTTGGAGGAACTTTACCTTCAATTCTACCTCCTAACAAAGTTTCTTCTTTAAATTTTATGTATTCAGGATTATCCTTGCGAATCAATCGTTTTATATCATATCCTTCTTCCTCAATTTTATTCTCATAAACTGCTTTCATAAAATGAGTAATACTTCCTAAATAAGATTTACGACGATTTTCTTGCCATTTTTTTTCTTTAGAAGCTGATGATTTTAACTCAGTAAAAAGTGCTGTTCCAAGAGTTAAGACATAATTTGACTTAAAATCAACATTAAAATCAACCAAGTCATACTCGATTTTATAACCTAAGTAATTGTTTGTAATGATTAAAGGATTTCTAGAAGTAGCAGATAATTGTCGTGTATTTTTATCATATTTAAACCTTAAGTCTTTCGAATTTTCTATTTTGCATTTTTTTGCAGCTTCATTACTTCCCAAAAACAATTTCAAAAAAGTCTGATAATAATACAACCAATCTTCTTTAGATATTGCTTGAACAACTGTTTCTTGCAACGCTACCACTTCAGGTTCTAAAACTACTTTATAAAATGTAATTTGATTTGTATTAACATTCAAAATATAATTTTCAAACAAACTTGCACGAACAATTAAGTTATATTGTCCATTAGGAAGACTTAGTTCAAATTCACCTTTTTCGTTCGTTTTTGATTTAATCGTAGAATTATCGACATAGATTTCAGCATTAATAATTGGAAGCGATTTTTCATCAATCACTTTTCCTTTAATTGTATTTTGTGCAAATAGATTACTACTAATTAAGAAAAAACCTAAAATAATAATTTGTTTAAAATTCATTGACTAAATTTTAAAACAAGATAATAAAAAAACCGCTTGATAAAGCGGTTTTGAATTTATTTGAAGAAATATGTAATTCCTAAAGTTAAAAATGATGAACGATTTGTTCCATTATCCCAACGTTTATAGTCGTAAGTATCTATTAAACCATATTGATAGCGTAAATTAATTTCGTATTTTCTATCAATAGAATAACCTCCACCGATATTAAAAGCTAAATCAAACGATTTTGGAACATTATTTTCTCTTTCAGGTTCATTTTCATCAAATTTTTCTGATACTTTGAAACCTAATTGAGGACCACCTTCAACGAAGAAATCTTTTCCTTGATCATCAAAATAGTATTTATACATAATTGGAATATTGATATAATTTAAGAAAGCTTTGTATTTCTCTCCACCTTCTTTATATAACGAATATTCACCTTGAGTAGTATATAAAACTTCGGCTTGTAAATAATGATTTTCGTTTCGAGTAGTTAATTGATATTTTGCAACTCCTCCAACTAAAAATCCAACTCTCTCTTTAGAAACTCCATGAACAATAGTTGTGTTACTAAGTCCAACACCTCCTTTAACTCCAAATTCGATTTGAGCAAAAGAAAAAGTAGATAAACTTAAAAGAAATAAACTTAATAGATTGGTTTTTAAATTTTTCATAAGTTATTGTATAATTTTAACAAAATTAAAGCTTTTTTTAATACAAACTTCATTTCATAAAAAAAGCTCTCCAAATGAAGAACTTTCTATATTATTTTCGAAAATTTATTTTTTTGGTTGAGGAGGAAATTTAGCAAGAATTTCTTCAATTGCTTTCGGGATTCTTTCCGCTTTAGCACTGATATTACTCAAATTAAGATCAGAACCAACACCTTGCCAAACCAATATATTACGTTTATCATCAATAATGTCTATTACAATTGTTCCTGCTTGATAAGAAGAAACGCTATTTCCGCCGTAATATCCGCCATAGTAACCATAAGGACCGTAGCCCCAATTGTTATTATTTACAGAAACTTGTTCTTTAGAACTTGTCAATAAATTAATGACTAAGTCTGCATCAGAACTTACTTTTGTAAATCCTTTTGTAGCCATTTGTGCATCAATTGCTTTAATTAGTCGATTCTTATCCAAATCGTTAACCTTTAACTTATCTAATCCTTTTTGGTGAAAAGTATAAGTTTTATATGAAGCAAAATTTGTTGATCTGTCGTAATCTGTACTTACTTGAACTGTTCCACAGCTTGTTACAAATAATGACAACAAAATTATAAAAGTAAAGTGTATAATTTTCATGACCTTGATTTTTTATTTAAAACTACAATTATTATTCCTAAATGTAAAGGTAAATCAAAAAAAAGAAGCTCAAAATACATGAACTTCTTTTTAACTAATATTTACAATTTTATTTTGCTAATTCTAACTCTTGAATTTTCACTTCAACAATTCCATTGTGATTGATTCTAACCAAATCTACAATTTGTGTTTCGTTGACTAATTCTGGATTAAAATCTGTCTGAACTTTTACATAATTTTCTGTAAAACCAAACATTTTTCCATCTTTATTATCATGTTCCCACAATACTTTCTGAGTCGAATTTAATTGCGATTGATAAAAAGCTTGACGTTTTTTCTCCGATAAAATTCTTAACATTTTATTACGACGTTTACGCTCTCCTTGATCAACAACTCCTTCAAATTCGATCGCTTCTGTATTATCTCTTTCCGAATAAGTAAATACATGTAAATAGCTAATTGGTAATTCGTTTAAGAAATTATATGTTTCCATAAACAATTCTTCTGTTTCTCCTGGAAAACCAACAATTACATCTACACCAATACACGCATTTGGCATCACTTCGCGAATTTTTGTTACACGATCTAAATAAAGATTAGATAAATAACGACGTTTCATTTTCTTCAAAATCTCATCGCTACCAGATTGTAATGGAATATGGAAATGCGGAACAAATCGATTACTTTTTGAAACAAAATCAATTGTTTCATTTTTTAATAAATTTGGTTCAATCGAAGAAATTCTGATTCGTTCTATCGCATCAACTTGATCTAATTCTTGTACCAATTCCAAGAAAGTATGTTCGTGTTTTTTATTCCCGAATTCACCTTTACCGTAATCACCAATATTTACACCCGTTAATACAATTTCTTTGATTCCTTTTTGTGCAATTTCATTCGCATTTTTGATAACATTTTCTACTGTATCTGAACGCGAAATTCCACGAGCCAAAGGAATTGTACAATACGTACATTTGTAGTCGCAACCATCTTGCACTTTCAAAAAAGCACGCGTACGATCACCGATTGAGTATGAACCAACGTAAAAATCGGCTTCTTCAATCTCACAAGAATGTACAATTGTTTCTTCTTTTTTATTGATATCGTCTAAATATTCAGCAATATTAAATTTTTCTGCAGCTCCTAAAACCAAATCAACACCTTCCATTTCCGCAATTTCTTGCGGTTTCAACTGCGCATAACAACCTACAACGACAACAAAACCTTCTGGATTTGCTTTCATTGCATTTTTCACAATCGTTCTGCACTCTTTGTCTGCATTTGCGGTTACCGAACATGTATTTATCACGTACACATTCGCAGAATCTGTAAACTCAACCTTCTGATATCCATTATCTTTCAAGTTTCTTGCGATCGTCGAAGTTTCAGAAAAATTAAGTTTACATCCCAATGTATGAAATGCAACTGTTTTAGTTTGATTATTCATAGCTGCAAATTTAAGAAATTATCCATAGTTTTGAAACATAAATAAATCAGCTATTCAAAATGACTAAATACTTTATCTACATTATGTTATTCGTTTCAATATTTTCGTGTTCTAAGAAAATTGAAATCGATGAAAACAAAGTATTTAAATTAAATCGTTACGATAATATTTCTTCTTTAGATCCTATCAATGCACGTACACAAGCCAATAATTGGGCATGCAATTTAATGTACAATAGTTTAGTGAAGATTGATAACGAACTAGAAATTCAGCCAGATATTGCAAAATCTTGGACAATTTCTGAAGATGGAAAAACGTATTCTTTTACTTTGAGAAATGATGTTTTTTTTCACAAGCATGAAGCTTTTGGGAAAGATTCGACTCGAATTGTAACTGCTTCAGATTTTGAATATAGTTTTAATCGTTTAAAAGATCCTAAAACTGGAGGTTCTGGAGGTTGGATTATGAATAATATCGATTCGTATAAAGCAATAAATGATACACTTTTTGAAATTAAATTAAAAGAGGCTTATCCTGCATTTTTGGGATTAATTTCGATGAAATATGCTTCGGTTGTTCCGAAAGAATTGTTCAAAAATGGAAACGATGAATTCTTGAAACATCCAATTGGTACAGGCCCTTTTCAATTTAAGATTTGGGAAGATAATGTGAAAATGGTTTTTAGAAAAAATCCAAAGTATTTCGAGTTTGATGAAAAAGGACAACGTTTACCATATTTAGAAGCGGTTAATTTATCATTTTTACCAGAGAAAAATTCAGAATTTTTAGAATTAATCAAAGGTAATTTGGATATGATGGCAGATTTGGATCCTTCTTATAAAGACGAAATTCTAAATCCAATCGGTGATCTGAATCCAAAATATTCGAATATTTTAACGATTCAAAAAGTTCCTTATTTAAGTACCGTTTATTTATGTTTTTACCTTGATGCACCAAATGCAATTGATTTGAAATTGCGTCAAGCCTTAAATTATGGAGTTGATAAAAACAAAATCATCAAATATATGATGAAAGGGCAAGCTTTTGAAGCAGATGGAGGTTTCATTCCGAAAGGTTTACCAGGTTATTCTCCCGAAAGTGGTTACAAATATTCTCCCGAAAAAGCACGCGAATTAATCAATAGCTATAAAAAAACGAACGGAAAAATTACGCCAATCGAGCTGACAACAGTGCAAGAATATGTAGATGTTTGCGAATATATTGCGGCGGAAATGGCGAAATTAGGTTTACCGATAAAAGTGAATGTTGTACCTGGACCAACAATGCGTGATGGAAAAGCAACAGGGAAATTTACGTTGTTTCGTGCAAATTGGGGCGCAGATTATCCAGATGCCGAAAACTTTTTGTCCTTATATTATTCGAAAAACTTTGCGCCAGAAGGACCAAATTATTCACATTACAAAAATGGTGAATTTGATAAAATGTATGAACAAGCATTTTTGACTAATAATTCAGACGAACGTGCCAAAATTTATCAAAAAATGGATGCATTGATGATGCAAAACGCTCCAATTTTGCCATTATTTTATGATCAAACGACGTTATTTTTGAATAAAAAAGTTAAGAATTTTTCGATGGGACCTATCAAATTATTAGATTTAACGAGAGTTTATAAAGAATAATTCCTTTGACATTTCTCAAAAAGTTTGAACATCTTTTAAAAAAATCTAAATAATATTTCATTTTATTTCACGACATTAGATAATTGTTAACTTATTTGAAATAATGGGTTTTCTCTAACGTTTGAAATCAACAATTTAAAAGAAATTATTTCAGAAATATAGGCGTTAAACCGAGTTTTTTTAGATATATTTGACACCAAATTTTTAATCAAAATCATTTAAATTTTTACTTATGAAAGTAAGACAACTTTTCGTAGTAGGATCTATCGTTACTCTTGTTGCAATTGGAGTAATCTCTTATTTTTGGCCAGGTATCTTATGGTCTTTAATAATTATTCTTCCTTTGATTGCTTTAGGATTTGCAGATATCTCGCAAACAAAACACGCTATCAGAAGAAACTTTCCAATTATTGGACATGGACGTTATTTGTTAGAAAGTATTCGTCCAGAAATTATGCAATACTTTGTTGAAACGGATACTGAAGGGAAACCTATTGACCGTTTGATGCGTAGTATGGTGTATCGTCGTGCAAAAAATGTAATTGACACAGTTCCTTTTGGGACGCAATTAGATGTTTATGAACCAGGATATGAGTGGTTAAATCACTCGATGTATGCAGGAAAAATCAAACATGCTGATGATCCACGTGTAAAAGTTGGTGGAAGTGAATGTAAACAACCTTATTTAGCAAGTTTATTAAACATTTCTGCAATGTCTTTCGGTTCGTTAAGTGAAAATGCTGTATTAGCGATGAACAAAGGTGCTAAATTAGGAAATTTTGCGCACAATACAGGTGAAGGGGGAATTTCTCCATATCACTTACAGCCAGGTGGAGATTTGATTTGGCAAATTGGTACAGGATATTTTGGTTGTCGTGCTACTGATGGTGGTTTCGATCCAGATAAGTACGTAGAACGCGCTACTTTACCAAATGTAAAAATGATTGAGTTAAAAATTTCTCAAGGTGCAAAACCAGGTCACGGAGGAATTTTACCAGCAAATAAAAATACTCCAGAAATCGCTAAGATTCGTGCTGTAGAACCATATACAACTGTTGATTCTCCTCCATCTCATTCAGCTTTCTCTGATGCAGAAGGAATGTTACATTTCATCAAACAATTAAGAGAATTATCAGGTGGAAAACCAGTTGGTTTCAAATTGTGTATAGGGATTAAACGTGAGTTTATCGAAATTTGTGAAGCAATGATTAAAACGGGTATCAAACCAGATTATATCGCAATTGACGGTGGTGAAGGTGGAACTGGAGCTGCTCCTGTAGAGTTCTCTAACTCTCTAGGTATGCCTTTGTTAGATGGTTTAGCTTTCGCAGTTGATACTTTACGTGGTTATGGTCTTAAAAAAGATATTCGTGTTGTAGCTTCTGGAAAAATTATTTCTTCTTTCCACATTGCTCGTGCAATGGCGATTGGTGCAGATTTAGTTTATTCGGCTCGTGCTATGATGATGGCTGTAGGATGTATCCAAGCTTTACAATGTAATACAAATACATGTCCAGTTGGTGTTGCGACCCAAGATCGTGAATTGATGAAAGGGTTAGATGTAGAAGATAAAGCAACTCGTATGTATAATTTCCACAAGAAAACAATGCATATATTATCTGAATTAATTTCTGCAACAGGTGTTAAATCTCACAGAGATTTCAATCGTTCTCACGTAAATTTACGTATCGACAATACGCGTATTATGTCTTATGATCAATTGTACCCAATTGTAGAAGAAGGTGCATATGTAGGAATGTCTGTAGAAGATGTTTTACAAGAAATTAGAGTTCGTACATTAAGTAAAGTGAATTAATCAATTTCATATAATAATAAAAAAAGCAATCCAATTGGATTGCTTTTTTTATTCAAGAATATTCCGTAAATATTGAGACGGACGAAAACCTGTATGTTCCAAAAAAGCATCCGAAAAAGTCTTTCTCGAATTAAAACCTGTTTCTTCTGCTAATGCATCAATTGTATATTTTTTTAGATTTGGTTCATCTGCAAATCGTTTCAAAAGATGATTAATTCTCAATTCGTTGATATATTGGTTAAAATTTTTCGATCTGGAACGATTAATATAATTTGACACAATTGTTCGATTGGCGTTCAATTCTAGAACCAAATCATTCAACGAAAATTTTGGATTTAGAAACAACTTTTGTTCTTCAAATATTTGCAAACTTTGTTCGAAATCTTCATCAATTTCAACCTCAAATTTTGTTTTTTCTACTTGATTTTCTTCCTTGATATCTGCTTCAATTATCATTATTTCATCAAGACATTTTTGTAAATAATTCTTCTTTTTTTGATGTTTTTGATTCATTTTATAAAAAACAATTCCACCAAAAATTAGAATTGCAACCAAACCAAAAAATGAAGATCTTTTGAAGTTTTGATTCTTTTCTTTCAATAAATTTCGTTCAGTTTTCAGGAATGTATTTTCATATTTCTCGAGATTTGGTTTCAAAACAGTATGATCAGCCACATAAAATAAACTATCAAAAGACAATAAATTATTTACAGATAATAATTTATCTCGACTATTTCCATATTTCTCGTTGTATTCAACTACTCGTTCATAAGAAAGTCGCAGTTCTTCATCAAGAATTTTATATTGTTTTGAGAATTCCACAACATTTTCAAAATATTGGATTGCTTCTCTATTTCGCTTTTGTTGATATAAAATTTCACCTAAAAATTGCTCCGAAATCACATACCATTTGATATCATTTTGCTTCCAGAAAGCTTGTTGTGCTTTTTTCAATGTATTAAATGCCGAATTATAATCTTTTTTGTAGAAATCAATAATTCCTTTATTCTTCAAAGCATATTGATAATTTACCGTATCAACCGTTTCAGATAATTCAATTTTGTTGTAATAATCACTTTTGTTCAGATGATTTGTTTTGCTATATAAATAAGACAATTTCCCAAGAATTGAGAGATAAATGCTGAACGATTTTGGTTGCTCTTTATGCTTTTCGAAATAAGGTAAAGAAGTTTCGTACAAGACTATAGATTCCTTTGTTTCATGTAAGTTTTCCTTTGTTTTAGCAATTCCAACAAGCGAAGAATAAAATGTAAAATCATCTTTTATTTCAGTTGATAATTCCTTTGAAATAGTAAAATTTTTCAAAGCATTATTGTAATTACGCTGCTCCAAAAAATAATTTCCTTTTTCGATATAAGCTTCACTCAACACAACTTTATCATTCAACCGATAAGCTGTTGAAATCGTAGAATCAATAATTCGAAGATTTTCTTCAACCAAATCATTATTTTTTTGACGCAAAAATTCAGCTTTATCATTTTGTGTTTTTCCAAACATATTTATTGAACTGAATATGAATAGAATAACTGTGATAAATTTAAGAAACCTATTTTCTGAAATTATAAAACGTAACATATTGTATTTCTTTAATTTGAATAACATTGTAAACAATTATCATTTGACACCAAGTTGATAAAAAACATTTAAAAATATAAATTAAAATTGTTCAAACAAAAATTTTACTTCCTCTAAATGTAAGTAAAACAATAATCAACACAATTTTATTATGAAGTTTCTACAATTAATTCTCATTTTGATTAGCTCTTTTGCTTTTGCACAAGAAAAATATTCGATTACAGGATATATTTCATCAGAAAAAGAGTCAAAAACAATTCACGCAAAAGTTATTTTATACGATGAATTTCAAAATGTTATTCAAACAATTGAAACTGAAAATTCTAAATTTAACTTTGAAAATTTAGAACCTAAAATCTATTTAATTTCTGTTATTTATGACAATAATATTCAAGATGAAGAACCTTTTTATTTGAACGAAAATAAAACATTTCACTTAAACATTGATGAAACTGTACAAATTGATGAAGTTATAATCAATGGAAAAAAAGAAACTTTCAAAATAGAAAATGGCAATTATAATATTGATGTCGCCAATTCAAATTTTAATAAACTTGCTACAACTAAAGAATTATTTTCAAAATTACCAAGCGTCA
>NZ_JAOCDF010000021.1:0-56822 GCF_029840775.1 Empedobacter sp. GD03865 | reverse complement strand
TTGTTTCATAATTATCCCTAAGTTAATAAACTATATTTTTAAACGTTCCGGTTTTTAGGGAAGATTACAAGAGGCAAAATAAAAGTAAGTTAAGCACGCTATACATCTACACTAAAGCTCATCTAAAGTTTCAAGATGAGCTTTAATCTACTTTTTACTTCTTTCATCTAATTTATTCCGTAAATTTGTTCTCACATTTTAATCTAAATTATTTGAACTATGTTCCTCGAAAATACCTTTAATCATAACAAAAAAAGTGGATGGATAGAAGTCATCTGTGGCTCAATGTTTTCTGGTAAAACCGAAGAACTTATACGCCGTCTAAAACGTGCCGAATTTGCCAAGCAACGTGTCGAAATCTTCAAACCTACGGTAGATACGCGTTATGCTGACCGTGAAGTAGTTTCACACAATCAAAATTCTATTACATCAACACCTGTTGAGTATTCTTCAGCAATTTTATTATTGGCTGATGATTGCGATGTGGTAGGAATTGATGAGGCACAATTTTTTGATGACGGTATTGTAGACGTGGCCAATCAATTGGCAAACGAAGGCAAACGCGTTATAGTTGCTGGTTTGGATATGGATTTCAAAGGTCGTCCTTTTGGTCCTATGCCCAATTTAATGGCGACTGCCGAGTATGTAACAAAAGTGCATGCAATCTGCGTTCGTACAGGAAATTTAGCCAATTATTCGCACCGAAAAATTGACAGTGATCGCCTTGTAGAGCTTGGCGAAGTACTAGAATACGAACCATTAAGCCGAGTTGCTTTCTGGGAAGAACATAACAAACACAAAGTTGAAAACTTATAATCTAAATCAAATTGCAAGTATCATCAACGGTACTTTGATTGGAAATGGAGACGAAATCATCGATCAAATTTTCTTTGATTCGCGCATGATTGTCAATCCAACTCAGGGAATTTTCTTTGCTTTTCACGGAAATCAAAAAGACGGGCATTTGTATTTGCAAGATGCTTATCAAAGAGGAATTCGAAATTTTGTCGTAGAAAAAGCGTTGACAAATTTGCCTCATGCAAATTTTATCGAGGTCGAAAATCCGCTACTTGCTTTACAAAATTGGGCAAAAATTCATCGCAAACAGTTTAATTTTCCTGTCATCGGAATTACCGGTTCCAACGGAAAAACAATTGTCAAAGAATGGTTGAATCAATTGTTATGGAAAAAATTCTCGATTGTTCGTAGTCCAAAAAGTTACAATTCTCAATTCGGAGCAGCACTTTCTGTTTTGCAAATGGAGGAGAAAAACGATTTGGGTATTTTCGAAGCTGGAATTTCGATGCCAAATGAAATGCAAAATCTCGAAGAAATTATTCAACCAACAATTGGTGTGTTGACAAAAATCGGAGAAGCGCATTTAGAGAATTTCAAAAATCAAGATGAATTGATTCAGGAAAAACTGAAACTATTTTCTCATGTTGATAAATTAGTTTTCAATATCGAAAATGAAAAAGTACATCAAGCTATTCTTGAAAACTCACATTTAGCACAAATAGATAAATATACTTATGGTTACTCCAATTCTGCCACTGTACAAATCAAGCAAATACAAAGTAATCAGACTAATACGCAAATTTCTATTTTACATAATCAACAAGAATTCACCTATTCGATTCCTTTTATCGATGATGCTTCGATTAAAAATAGTTTAATTTGCTTAACGACTTTAATTAGTTTAAATATTGATTATAAACAACTTAAAAACGAATTTAGTCAACTTCTACCAATCGAAATGCGTTTGGAAATTAAAGAAGCGATTAATCATTCAATTTTAATTAATGATACCTTCAATTCTGATCTAAATTCATTAAAAATTGGTTTAAATGTGTTAAATCAACAACCACGCGACAAAAAATCGTTAGTGTTGACGGATATTTTACAAAGTAACTTATCTGATCAAGATTTATATCAACAAGCAGCCGATTTAGTCAACCCTTATAATTTTGATGAAATAGTTTTGATCGGAGAAAAAATTTCTCAATTCAAACATTTATTCGAATCTTATGTTCGTTCATTCAATTCGACTGAAGAATTCTTAGAACAGTTCAAACATCAAAATGTCGACAACGAAGCTATTTTATTAAAAGGTGCTCGTCCGTTTAAATTAGAAAAAATCTCGAATGAATTAGAAACACGTTCCAACGATTCTGTTCTCGAAATTAATTTGCAACACCTTATCGAAAATATAAATGTGTACCGCTCATTGCTAAAACCTACCACAAAATTGATGTGCATGGTAAAAGCGAACAGTTATGGAACAGGAAGTTTTGAGGTGGCAAATACCTTACAAAATAACGGTGTCGATTTCTTGGGCGTAGCGATTGCAGACGAAGGAAAAGAATTGCGCGAGGCTGGAATTACCGTTCCAATTATCGTCATGAACCCAGAGCAAAGTAGTTATTCAACGGTTATCGATTATCAATTGGAGCCAGAGATCTATAGTTTGCGCGTCTTGAAATTATTCATTCAGAAACTACAAGAAAAACAGATTTCTTCGCCTTATCCAATTCACCTAAAAATGGAAACGGGTATGAATCGTCTTGGCTTTCACGAAGATGATTTCGAAGAATTAATTGCAATTCTAAAAGATAATTCACATGTTTATGTTCGCTCAATTTTCACGCATTTAGCAACTGCAGATATGCCAGAGGAAGAAGAATATGCGAAATATCAATTAGAACGTTTTGATAATAGTTATGCGGCAATTACAACTGCTTTAAACATAAAACCAATCAAACATGCGTTAAATTCTCCTGGAATTGTAGCGTATGGAGAGCATCAATATGACATGGTTCGTTTAGGAATCGGAATGTATGGCTACTCTGAATATACCGATTTTATGGAGAAATATTTGAAACCTGTTGTGCGTTTCAAAACGGTAATTTCTCAGATTTCAGAGATTGAAAAAGGCGAAACTGTAAGCTATGGTCGTCGTTTTACAGCGGAGCGTCATACCAAAATTGCAACCTTGCCTGTTGGTTATGCAGACGGAATTCGTCGTTCACTTGGTTACGGAAAAGGAAAAGTAGGTATCAACGGGCATTTGGCTACAATTACCGGAACCATTTGTATGGATATGATGATGGTTGATGTTACCGATATTCCATGTAAAGAAGGTGACGAAGTGACTATTTTTGGAAACTCGCCAACTTTAGCTAACGTTACCGAATGGTTAGGAACAATTCCTTATGAAGTCTTAACTTCGGTTTCCCAACGTATAAAACGCGTTTATTACAAAGAATAATTTATTGAAAGAGTTACAGAAAAGTAGCTCTTTTTTTGTAATTTAAAAAAAAATAAATGGATAAAATAATTAGATTAATTGAAGAGTATAATAATTCTGACGATTCTCTGAACAATGAATTCGAATTAGAAATAACATCTGAACAGATTCTTCTTTATTTAAATGATTTTATCCTAAATAAGGATGATTATCCATCAGAAATTTATGATTCATATCCACTTTCTGTTTCACAAATAGAAAAACTAAAGCCTTTTCTAAAACTAAATAAAGCTTTTTCTGCAGACTTTTCGAAATTTTCATATTATTTAAGTTGTTATGAAAATAATGTAGAATAGGTTAAACAATTCTACAACTTAGATTCAAAATTGCTATCTTTATTCCTCAATTTAGATCAATTTATGCGCAGTCTTTTTGCTTTCATTTTCATTATTTCAACCATTTCTTTTGCACAAGAAACGAAGAACGATTCAACGCGTCTAAAAGTGGGTGTTGTATTGAGTGGTGGTGGCGCAAAAGGCTATGCACATGTTGGCGCTTTGAAGAAAATTGAAGAAGCTGGAATCAAAATTGATTACATCGGAGGAACAAGTATGGGTGCGATTATCGGTGGATTATATGCCGCTGGATATACACCTGACGAACTCGAGAAAATCATGCATCAATTGGACATTTCTTCATTGATTATGCAAAATAAAGATCGTGCAGAGATTCCTTTTTTCGAGAAAGCATACAAAGAAAAATACATCTTAGAATTACCTTTTGATAAGTTCAAATTAACGATTCCAAATGCCATTTCAAAAGGTCAAGGTCCGCTTGATTTATTGACTTATTTATTGCGTCCAGTTCATGATATTGATGATTTCAATAAACTTCCAACACCTTTCGTCTGTATCGGAACCGATCTCGAAACTGGAGAAGAAAAAGTCTTTCGTTCAGGCTTTTTACCTCGTGTTATTTTGGCTTCTGGCGCATATCCAACCATGTTAGATCCTGTCACAATTGATGGTAAAATATATGTTGATGGAGGCGTTGTCAACAATTTCCCCGTGAAAGAAGTGAAAGATATGGGGGCTGATATTATTATCGGTGTCGAATTGGGTGATGGTTTACAAAAACGTGATGATCTAAATTCGGCTATTGATATTTTGAGTCAAATTATGACGATGAGTATCGTTAAAAAAACGGATGAGCAGAAAAAACTAGTCGATTTGTTGATTAAGCCAGAGCTAAAAGAATATGCTGTTACAAGCTTTGATGAAGTAGATTCTATTTACAATCGCGGACTTATTGCTTCGGAAAAAGTATATGATCAACTGAAAGAAATTGCAAAAAAACAGCATGCTTCAAACAAAACTCGAAACGAAATTAAACTTGATGATTATGTTTTGGTGAAAGAAATTGAAGTAGAAGGATTGAAGAATTTCAACACAAATTATATCGAAGGTAAGCTAGGGATTCGTACTCCTGAAATTATAAAATATGATGATTTAAAAGCTGGAATTTCGAAACTGTATGCTTCTGGAAACTTTAATAATATCACGTATAAAATCTCAGAACTTAACGATGAAGAGAATTTATTGACGTTAAAAGTTCAAGAAAATAAGACCAAACAATCAATCCGTTTTGGATTACATTACGATGATTTATTCAAAACAGGATTACTTTTAAACTTCACTTCAAAGAATTTATTTGTCAAAAACTCGGTGCTATCTGCTGATGTTGTGGTTGGAGATTATGCGCGATATAACATCAATTTTTTCATTGATAATGGTTATTTACCAAGTATTGGTTTCAACTCTTTTTCGCATTATTTTGACAAAGAAATTGATTTAAGAAACTTCTTTGGTCAAGATAATATCTACAAAAAAGTAAATTATAACTTTAGAGAATACATCAATCAACTCTATATTCAATCCACGATTAAAGAAAAATTTGCGATTGGCGTTGGATTAGAGCATCAATACACAAAAGTTTTCACAAATAATTTTATTGCTTCTAATGAAGAATTTCCAGCAAAATCCGAAGGTTATTATTGGAAAGCGTATGGATATATTAAAGCAGATAATCGAAATAATGCAAATTTTGCGCGTAGTGGTTTAAAATTTGATGGAAGCTTTAAGTATTTGTTTGATTCTAATGTAACTGGATTCGAAAATAACTATTTGCTAGAATCGAGTTTAGAGGCAAATTTTCCGTTAAATAATTTCCTAAGTTACAGATTTACTGCTAACTTTGGAACCTTTTTCAACGATAATGTAACAATGCCTCAGAAGTTTTATATCGGAGGTTATGTTGAACAAGATTTTTTCAATTATACCAAGTTTTATGGGCTTCCTTTTGGCTCTGCGATTGGCGACAATCAATTGCTTTTTGGCTCTCATATCCAAGCTAGAATTTTGAAAAATCATTACACAAGTCTATTTATGAATATAGCAAATATCACAGATAGATTTGAGCAATTGAGTTTAACAGATTACAAATATCTTGGGTACGGCATTACCTATGGCTACGATAGTCCATTAGGACCTTTAAATTTTATTTGGAGTTATTCGCCTTACACAAAAAAAGGATTATTTAATTTAAGTTTAGGTTACTGGTTTTAGAACAATGATAGAATTATTTTACGAAACAGATTTTGAGCTAAAAGATGCTCAAACTTGGATAGATTGGATCGTAGAGAGTATGAAGAATGAAGGGAAAACAATAGAAGATTTAAACTATATTTTCTGTGATGATGAATACTTACTTCAAATTAATCGACAATATTTAGACCACGATTATTACACAGATGTTATCGGTTTCGATAATTCTATTGAAGACGAATTGATGGGTGATATTTTTATTAGTATCGAACGAATCAAAGATAATGCTGAGCAAAATGGTGTTTCTTTTGAGAACGAGTTGGCTCGTGTTGTTATCCACGGAATATTACATTTTGCTGGTTATATGGACAAAGAACCAGACGACAAAGAATTGATGACTGCAAAAGAAAATCAATATTTAGAAACGTTTAGTAGCTATCTAAATCAATAATGTTCCACGTGGAACATTTATTATTTTAACAAGAAAAATAAGTTTACAAATCAAATGATATTTCAATCAGAATATGATGTAATTGTAGTTGGTGGTGGTCACGCAGGTGCAGAAGCAACAGCGGCAGCAGCCAATTTAGGAGCAAAAACGCTTCTTGTTACAATGAACTTACAAACAATCGGACAAATGTCTTGTAATCCTGCTATGGGTGGAATTGCGAAAGGGCAAATTGTTCGCGAGATTGACGCTTTAGGCGGATACTCAGGTATTATTACCGACAAAACTGCGATTCAATTCAAAATGTTGAATCAATCAAAAGGTCCAGCGATGTGGTCACCACGTGCGCAATCAGACCGTATGCGTTTTGCAGAAGAATGGCGTTTATCTTTAGAGAGAACAGAGAATGTTGACTTCTTTCAAGATATGGTAAAAAATTTAATCATCGAAAATGGTAAAGTTTGCGGAGTAATTACAGCCATGGGAATGAAAATTCGTTCTAAGTCTGTTGTACTTACAAATGGTACTTTCTTGAATGGTTTAATTCATATTGGAGAAAAACAATTTGGAGGTGGACGCATGGGAGAATCTGCTGCTTTCGGAATTACGGAACAATTAGTTGATTTAGGTTTCGAAGCTGGACGAATGAAAACAGGAACTCCTCCACGTGTAGATGGTCGTTCTATCGATTATACGAAAATGGTTGAGCAACCAGGTGATGAAAATCCTTCAAAATTCTCATATACAAATACACAAAAATTAACAAAACAACGTTCTTGTTGGATTACTTATACGAATCAAGAAGTTCACGATTTATTGCGCGAAGGTTTTGATCGTTCTCCAATGTTTAACGGAACAATTAAATCAACAGGACCAAGATATTGTCCATCTATCGAAGATAAAATTAATCGTTTTGCAGACAAAGATCGTCATCAGATTTTTGCTGAACCGGAAGGTTGGCACACGATGGAATTCTACATAAATGGATTCTCAACATCTTTGCCAGATGATATTCAAGCAAGAGCTTTACGTTCTGTTCCTGGTTTTGAAAATGCAAAAATGTTACGTCCAGGTTACGCCATCGAATATGATTATTTTCCACCAACACAGTTAAAACATACGCTAGAAACTAAGTTAATTGATAACTTATATTGCGCTGGTCAAATTAACGGAACAACAGGTTATGAAGAAGCTGCTTCTCAAGGTTTGATGGCGGGTATAAATGCTGTGTTAAAAATTCAAGGAAAAGATCCATTTATCTTAAATCGTAATGAAGCGTATATAGGAGTTTTAATCGACGATTTGATTACAAAAGGTACAGAAGAACCTTATCGTATGTTTACGTCTCGTGCAGAATATCGTATCTTATTGAGACAAGATAATGCGGATGAACGTTTGACAAGAAAAAGTTTTGAACTTGGTTTAGCTTCAGAAGATCGTTTGAGAAGAATGGAAGAAAAATTTGACAAAGCTGAAAAACTTGTTAATTATTTCGAAGAAAATTCCATCAAGCCACAAGAAATAAATGATGTAATTGAAGAGCGCGAAGGAACACCTTTGAAACAACCAAACAAAATGATTTCGGTTATTTCTCGTCCTGAATTAAAGCTTTCTGATTTCACAAAATTGAATCGTGTGAAAGAGTTTATTGAAACGAATGAATACGATCAAGAAGAATTAGAGCAAACAGAAATTCAGATCAAATACAAAGGCTATATTAAGAAAGAACAACAGAATGCAGATAAATTGCATCGTCTGGAAAATCTAAAAATTCCAGCTGATATAGATTATCATGTTTTTGGATCGATGTCGATAGAAGCTCGTCAAAAATTAACAAAAATAAAACCTGCAACGGTAGCACAAGCATCAAGAATTAGTGGTGTATCGCCAGCAGATATAAGTGTATTATTAATTTACATGGGAAGATAATATGGAAAATGTTCCACGTGAAACATCTCAAGAAAATCCTTCAAAAGAAGGATTTTCTGGTATTAAGAAATTAGATTTAAAAGATTATTTTTTAACAGGAGAAAAATTTGAGATTTACGAAGATTCAGAAACCGAAGTTTTGTACACTCTCCCCCAGCCTATCGAAAATTTAGGAAAGTATTACGAAAGTAAAAATTACATTTCCCATACCGATGGAAAGAAATCAATTTTCGAACGTTTTTATCAAATGGCAAAATCAATCAATCTAAATAATAAATTAGAATTGATTAATAAAGTTGGAAATGGTAAAAAGATTCTAGATTATGGTTGCGGCGTTGGAGATTTTTTAGAACATCTACAAAAAAATGGGTATGATGTTTTGGGAATGGAACCAAATGATTCGGCAAGACGAATTGCGCAATCAAAAGTTGGAATAGAAAAAGTTACTTCTACAGAATTAGAACAGAATACAGAAAAGTATGATATCATCACGTTGTGGCATGTTTTGGAACATATCCCTAATTTAAATGAGATTATTGGAGAATTAAAAAATCATTTAACGGATAATGGAGTATTAATAATTGCCGTTCCCAATCATCAATCATATGATGCTAAATATTATGGTAAATATTGGGCAGCTTATGATGTACCAAGACATCTTTGGCACTTCTCTGATAAAAGTATGAGTAATTTACTTAGTAACTTTGGTATGAAAATTGATAAGATTAGTCCAATGAAACTTGACGCATTTTATGTGAGTTTACTTTCAGAGAAATACAAGGGAAATAAATTTGGTTACTTTAATGCAATAAAAGTTGCTTTAAAGTCAAATTATTTAGCTAAAAATAATGGACAGTATTCATCTTTAATCTATATTATTAAAGCTGAAAATTAAAATAAGCGTTTTTAAAGAATGATTATCTAATCAGATGTATTAGAAGTCGTTTTTTTTCTAAAACTTTATTAAATCTAATTTATAGAAGCCGTTTTTTAAGATTAATAATAGATAAAATAAATAGCTATGAAAAAAAGTATTTTATTATTTGGGATATGCGCTTCAGCATTTTTAACTTCTTGTGCATCTACAACCGTTGCAAAACAAGAAATACAAACAGGTAAAGAAGTGAGAGGTGCATGGACTTTGACAAATGTAGACTACCAAGGTTTAACAACAAACGAGGTACAAGGTAATGTAAAAATTACTGATGCAGTTGCGAAAGTTTTTGACACAGCAAATCCAGAATGTTATGAAGGTTCTACTTGGAACTTGGTTCAAAACAACAAAAAAGGAACTTACACTTTCAATAATGCAGGTGGAGATTGTCCTTCAGGAACGGCTAACATTATTTGGGATTTACAACAAGATGGTTCTACAACTTATTTCATCTTCAAAGATGTTACAGGAATCAAAGCGAAACAAAATACAGCAGGATATAAAATGCGTGTAGATTATGTTGATGCAAATTCGATGAAATTGGTACAAGATATCAATGCAAACGGAAAAATTGCTCAAGTGATTTATAACTTCGTACGTTAATCAACAATTTAAAAAACTTAGAAATTATGAAAAAAATAAATACTAAAATAGCCGCAATTGTATTAGGAGGATCATTTATGATGTCTTCTTGTACAGCTGTACAAAATGCAAATAATACACAAAAAGGTGCTGGTATTGGTGCTGTAGCTGGTGGAGTTTTAGGAGGGCTTATTGGTAAAGGTGCTGGAGGTGCGTTAATTGGTGCTGCTGTTGGTGGAGCTGCTGGTGGTGTTATTGGTAACAACATGGATAAACAAGCGCAAAAAATTGAGCAAGTTTTACCAGGTGCAGAAGTTGTAAGAACTGAAGAAGGAATTAATTTAATTTTAGATGAAAACTCTAAAGTTACTTTTGATTACAATAAATCTTCATTAACAAGTACTGCAAAAGCAAACTTAGATAAATTAATTGAAGTTTTTAAAGAATATCCTGATACAGATCTTTTAGTTATTGGGTATACAGATAATGTAGGTTCTCAATCTTATAATAAACCACTTTCTGAACAAAGAGCACAATCTGTAAAAGATTATTTAATTTCGAAAGGAATTGCATCTTCTCGTCTAACATCTACTGGAAAAGGTATAGAAGATCCAATTGCAGATAATAGTACTGCTGAAGGTCGTGCTAAAAATAGACGTGTAGAAGTTACTATTACAGCTAACGAAAAAATGAAAGCGGACGCTGCTAAAGAAGCTAACGGACAATAATTCATTTCAATATAAAACAAGAAAAGCGTTCAGAATCTGAACGCTTTTTTTATGTTTAATAAGTTTGAGAATTATTTAAAATTAACCACAAACCATTTATTATTGATCTTTTCTAAAGTCACTTGATACGTCTTAGATGATTGGTCTTTTAAATTTGCATTCACTTCAACCAATGCAACTTTTTCATCTGCATCTAACACTTTTGCATCATTAATTGTTGCTTGCTCTAAATTCTTAATTGATTCATCAGAAGAAAATTTTTGGAAAGTATTCCATTCGCCACTTCTTGTCAACGCAAAAGCACCAGAATAATTTTTCTTTGATAAATTTGTCATAAAACGATTCGAAAGAGATTTTACCATTCCAGCTTCTTTACTTACATGTGCAGGCGTACTTTCAACCAAAAGAGAATCTACAACCTCAGCAGCACCAACTAAATTCAACGGAACTTTTATCGCTTTACGATTCGTTAAATATCGTTCAGAATTCGGAATTCGAACCAAAATATCTAATCGATCACTCTTAATTTTAGAAGCATCTAATGACGAATATTTAATATTAATTGTATTTTTTCTGTACAAATCATCCATAGAATTTGGATCAATTGTAGAACGAAATGTGTACACAATACTACCTGAATTAAACACTTCTATCGTTGCCGTTACAGCTTTATCCAACTGAATTTCCTCTCCTTGTGCATTGTAGAAAAAAGGAGAAATTGAGATTCCTGTATCATCTTGTTTTAAACTAAAATCGAAACGTTGTACATTAGAAGTCGGTTCAGCAGGCGTTTCTACAGTTTCAATTGCACCTGATTTTGGAATTCCATTCACCAAAGGAACTTGATTTCTATTCCATGTAAATTTATTTTGTAACGCGACTTTTTCAGCAATATCAAAAACCTCATCTACCGTTTTTCCATCTAACAACGTACGCACAATTCCCCAACGCGCTTCATTATCCATTGATTGACTTGTGTTGTACTCGAAAATAATCTGTAAAGCTTCCTTAAATTTATCTTGTTGCATAACAGGCAAAGCCTTCGAAATTTTGTCTACCGTTTCACTAAAAGTTTGTACAGATGTAGAATCAATTTCAATGTTATCATTTTTACAACTGATAATCATTAAAGCGAAAGAAGCAATGATGAATAAACGTTTCATATAGTTTAGATTAAGTACGTTTTGAGTTAAAGTTATATAAGCAGTAAATATACTAAATACTTGTATTGAAAATGCTATTTTTTTTAACAAAAAAAGCAGACTCCATTTCTGAAATCTGCTCTATATATAAAACAACTAAAACTTGAAAAAATTTCTAAATATCCATAGGAACTTCGATTAACATCAAGCGAGAATCTTTGGCTACATTAAACGAGAACTCGTTAGTATCCTTGATTTCGATGACATCTCTACGTCCTAATTTGTTTCCGTCAAATTCAACTTCTCCTTCCACAACCATAAAGAAAACACCATTTCCTTCTTTTTGTACTTTGTATGTTTCTTGTTTATCTTCTGTATAATTTCCTAAGAAAATCCACGCATCTTGATGAATCCAAACTCCTTGATCATCTGCATTTGGAGAAAGAACTTGGTATAATTCATTCTCTTTTGCTACATCACGAACAGAAATTTGTTGATAACGAGGCTCAACATTCATTTTATTTGGAATAATCCAAATCTGAAAAAAGTGTCCTTCTTGATTTTCATAAGCATTCATTTCGCTATGAAAAACTCCTGTACCTGCACTCATTACTTGTACATCTCCAGACTCAATTACAGAACCTGTTCCCATTGAATCTTCGTGCGAAATTCCTCCTTTTGTAGGAATTGTAATAATTTCCATATTATCATGAGGATGTTTTCCAAATCCCATTCCTCCAGTAATTATATCATCATTTACAACGCGCAAAGCACCAAAATGAATACGTGCTGGATCGTAATAATTCGCAAAACTATAAGAATGTTTAGAATTTAACCATCCGTGATTTCCTCCACCTCTTGATTCTGATTTAAATATTTGGTAATTCATAGTAATTTATTTTTATACAAATTTAGGATGCAAAAAAAACTTATCTATTGATATGTGATAAGTTATCAATTAACACACTAAGAAGGTCAATAAAACTTTATTTTAAATTATTAACGAAATGTTAAAAATAATTTATATTTTAGCATTCAGTTAACACATCAGACATATATATGCTATCAATATTAGGCGAATCAACATTTAATGTTATACTTTGGATTCTACTCCAAATCGTTCTTGTTATTATAGTAGCAGTTATTTTGTATAAAGTTTACAAAAAACTTACAAAATGAAAAAAGGTTCCGAAGTTTCGGAACCTTTTTAGTTTATATCAATTAATCATTACTGATTATTCTTCCAATCAATTATTTTATCACGAATAAACTCTGCTAATTTCACTTTACTTTGATGTGTCCAACCAGCAATATGTGGGGCTAAAACAGCATTATCTGCTTGAATTAAATACTGAAATTCTTCTGGTAACTCAGATGCAACTAATTTCTCAAAACTCGATTTTTCAAATTCTAAAACATCTAAAGCAGCCCCCAAAACTTTTCCAGCTTTCATTGCTTCAACCAAATCTTTTGTTACAACAGATTTTCCACGAGCTGTATTCACAAAATAAAATGGTTTTTTGAAGTTAGAAATAAATTCTGCATTAATCATTTGCATCGTTTCTGGCGTTTGTGGCGTATGTAAACTTACAACATCAGCTTCCTCAAAAAATTCTTCTAACGAAACTTGTTTTGCAAATTCATTTCCTTTGTTTGATAAAATATCGTAGCAAATCACATTGACTTCGAAACCTTGCAAACGTCTCGCAAAAGCATTTCCCATATTTCCGTAACCTATAATCCCAACAGTTTTTCCTTTCAATTCATCACCACGATTTTCTTCGCGTTTCCAAATTCCATTACGAACTTCGTTATCAGCTCTACGCAAATGATGCATCAACATCAACAACATACCAATCGCATGTTCACCAACAGAATCTCTGTTACCTTCGGGAGAATTAAATAAAACAATGTTATTTTCGGCAGCAAACTCTTCGTCAATATTCTCCAAGCCTGCCCCTACTCTACCAATAAACTTTAAATTCGTTGCTTTTGCCAAAAAATCTTTATCAATTGGAAATCTACTCCTTACAATCATTCCATTATATTCATTGATCTTTTGTTCGATGATTTCTTTGGGCGAAGTATAATCTTCATCAACAATAAACCCCGCTTCGCGAAGTCCATTATTCAGACATTCATGATTAGAATCGATTGCTAAAATTTTATAAGGCGTATTCATTGTAAAAATTTTAATCAAAGTTACAACGAAAGCGAAGATTAATAAATAAATTGATGATGATATTGGTTACAAACAAATCGTTTATAACTCAGTTAATAACAATTTAATTAATTGAAAATGTATAATTTATATTGTTAATTAATTAGATAATTAAGGTTTAAAAAATGATTTTCAACGCATTTGGTAATACCTTAACTTTTACTTGAAGTGAATCGGTATTATGAATCTCTCCATCAAGTTGATACGTAATTGGATTATGATCTAAACTTTCAATCTTGAATTTTTTCACTTTTCGATACTTTGCTTTGTCTAATAAATCAATTTTCTTGGCTAAAACCAATACCGAAAAATAAAACTGCTCGAAAACATCTAAATCTTCTATCATCAATAAATCCAATTCACCATCAGACAAATCAGCTTTCGGTGTAAAAGAGATCCCATAACCAGCAATGTTAGAATTAGAACAGAAAAGATAATAAAAACTCTTCTCGATAATTACATCATCTATATAAAGACGAAACAATTTCGATTTATAATTCAACAAGGTTTTCACAGAAGCATCAACATATCCAGTAATCGTACGCTTTTGATTCTCTTCATACGTTTTGATGACTTCTGCATCAATCCCAAAACCTAAATTGCTAAAAAAATACTTGTCCTCTACTCTACCAACATCAATTTTGTGAATAGCATTTGATTTGATAATTTCAATCGCTTTGTTAGCATCTTTCGGAATATTAAGATTTGTTGCCAAACCATTTCCAGATCCAGCAGGAATTATTCCCAACGGAATATTTTTTTTCACCAAAGCACTCGCCACTTCATTGATTGTCCCATCACCACCACATGCTACAATCACATCCGAATTTTCTGCAATCGCCTCCTTCACCAATTCTTTTGCATGAAATTGATAAGCAGTTTCTTTCAAAACAATTTCGTCTGAAGAATCAAATTTTGATTGTAAAAAATCGAGCGAAATATCGTGTTTTGCGTTTCCAGAATTTGGATTAACAATGAAAGTGTACTTCATTTTTTGGGAATTGAAATTTATCAAAACACAAAAATAAGAAATCTAAAAGAATCAAGCTATTTAACGTCTTTTTTTGAGGAAAAACTATCAAAAACTTTCTAACTTTGTAGTATGAAAATTAAAGAAATTCAAAACGAAATAGTAGACGAATTCTCATTTTTTGAAGATTGGGAACAACGCTACGAATATTTGATCGAGTTAGGAAAAAGCTTAAATACTTTGCCAGAGGAAGCAAAAACAGATGATAAAATCATCAAAGGTTGTCAATCTTCTGTTTGGTTAGATGCAGAATTGGACGGTGATACAATCGAATTTAAAGCTGATTCTAATGCTATTTTACCAAAAGGAATTGCGGCATTATTGGTGAGAATGTACAATCATCAAACGCCAAAAGATATTTTAGAATCGGATACAGATTTTATCAACGAAATTGGTTTATCAGAATTTTTATCTCCAACACGTGCAAACGGATTATTGGCGATGATAAAACAATTCAAATTTTATGCAATTGCATTTCAATCAAAACAAAATAATAGTTAGACGCATCATCTAATCAACCTTATAAAATAATGAACGACTTTTTAGGCCAAGCATTTATTTTTCTTTTTTCCGCTGTAATCTGCGTTCCTATTTCCAAAAAATTAGGAATGGGTTCGGTTTTGGGTTACTTAATCGCTGGAGTTTTAATTGGACCTTATGTGCTGAAATTTGTTGGCAATGACGGAACAGACATTATGCACGCCACAGAATTTGGTGTAGTAATGATGCTTTTTTTGGTCGGATTAGAACTTGATCCAAAGGAATTCTGGAAGATGAAAAATAAAATCATCAACCTTGGTGGAATGCAAGTTTTGGGGACGATAATTATTGCAACTTTAGTCGGAATGTTTGCCTTGAAAATGGATTTTTCTTTGGCTGTTTCTATAGCTTTTGCAATAACCATGTCTTCAACAGCCATTATTATGCAAACACTTAGCGAAAAAGGATTGACCAAAACAAGCATAGGTAAATCGACTTTTTCAGTCTTGTTGTATCAAGATATTATGGTAATTCCGATCTTAGCAATTATTCCACTTTTAGTTGGAGATTCTTTGATTCAGTCCATTGGAGATGATTCTAAAAGTTTGTTAGTTGGTGGACCAGCGTTCATGAAAACCTTGGTTATTGTTGGTGCCATTACGTTTATTTATGTGATTGGAAGATATATCATTACACCTTATTTCAAATATGTTGGACAATTACAAGTTCGAGAAATTTACACCGCTTCTGCCCTACTTTTAGTGATTGGAGTTTCAATTTTAATGCAAAAAGTTGGAATTTCTCCTGCTTTGGGAGCATTTATCGCAGGTGTTGTTTTAGCGAATAATGAATATAAACATCAATTAGAAAGTGATATAGAGCCGTTCAAATCATTATTATTAGGAATCTTTTTTATTGCAGTTGGATCGACGATTAACTTCAAATTAATTGCAGATAAACCTTTTATGATTCTTGGATTAACATTTGGAATAATGTTGATAAAATCATTGGTTTTATGGTTAATCGGAATCAAACATAAATTCGATTTTGATCAAAAATGGTTGTTTATTTTACTTTTATCACAAGTCGGAGAATTTGCTTTTGTTATCTTATCATTGACTCGAAATTTAGATATTCTAAACAAAGAATGGTACGATTTGATGTTAGCAACAACAGCGATAACAATGGTGATTACGCCATTACTTTTAGTCTTAAATGAAAAATTAATTCTAAAATATTTTGGAGTTAAAACGAGAGTTAAACCTATTATTGAAAACGATAAAATCACTCCACATTCAGCTGAAGGTGAAATTATTATTGCTGGTTTCGGTGATTTTGGAAATACAATTAGTCGTGTGTTGAAAAGCACTGGTATCAAATCGATTGTTTTGGATAACGATAGCGAGCGTGTAGAGAAAATGCGCAAGCAAGGTTTCAATGTTTTTTATGGCGATGCAACAAATGTGAACTTACTAAAATCGGCTGGTGCGGAGCATGCAAAATATTTTGTAGCAGCTTTGGATCCGCCAGAAATCAATCAAAAATTGGTGTATATTGTTCGTAAAAACTTTCCGAATCTCGAAATTATTGTTCGTGCAAAGAATCGTAGTTATGCATATAATTATCTGAAAGATGGTTTAAACGAAGTGTATCGCGAAAACTTTTTCTCGTCAGTTTACGTAGGAAGACAAATCTTGATGAAATATGGTTTTTCGTATGAAGAAGCATCAAAAGTTGGAGAAATTTTTATAAAAAGTGACCGAAAATCGTTACGTAAAATTGCGAAACATGCCGAAAATTCTGATCAATATTTTGAAGCATCTAAGCAAGAATTTGAAAAGCAAATGAAAATGGTTGCAAAAGAAATTAACAATAGGAATAATGGAGAAAACGAATCATAAAAAACTATTAGTTTTACGTTTTTCTGCTTTGGGGGATGTTACAATGATTGCTCCTGTTTTACAAGAGTTTATTGAACAAAATCCTAACATCGAAGTTTATGTTGCTTCGCGCCCTTTTATGGGAAATATTTTCAAGCAATTTCCTCAAATTAAATTCATTTCGGTTGATTTGAACAAAGACTACAAAAGCTTTTTTAGCTTGTTCAAATTATACAAAGAATTAAAACAATATAATTTTGATTATGTAGCTGATTTTCACAACGTAATCCGATCAAAAGTAATTACAACTCTATTCAAACTTAACGGAACAGAAACGGCTACTTTAGATAAAGGTCGTGAGGAGAAAAAAGCTTTAGTCAATCAAAAAAATCGCGTTTTTAAGCAATTAAAATTAACAACTGAACGCTATGCTGATGTTTTACGTCAACTTGGTTTTAACGTCAATTTAAAGCATAAAATCGAACCAAAATCGATTAAGGAACCAAAATCAATTGGAATTGCTCCTTTTGCAGCCTTCACAAGTAAAATGTATCCAATCGAAAAGATGAAAATCGTAGCGACGAAATTAGCTAAAAATGGGTACAAAATTTATTTATTTGGCGGTGGAAAAGCTGAAATTGATGAATTAAAAACATGGGAAAATTTCAATCCAAACATCAAATCTTTAGCTGGAACAATCTCTTTTGAAGAAGAATTACAAGCTATTGCCAAATTAGAAGTAATGATTTCGATGGATAGCGCAAATATGCATTTAGCCTCGTTGATGGGAACACGCACAATTTCTATTTGGGGTGCAACTCATCCATTTGCTGGATTTTTAGGTTATGGACAATCTATGGATGATGTGATACAAGACGAATCGATGAAAATTCGTCCAACTTCTATCTTTGGGAAAGATCCAAAAAAGTTTAAAAACTATGATTATTTTCAAAATTTGAGTGCCGAGGATGTTTATCAACAAATCGTCAATAAACTCGAAAAATAATACTTTTAAAAGCATCATAACGATGCTTTTCCTATTTTTATAAGAAATTAAAATCACATGAAGTATACATTTCTTATTCTTGCCTTATGCTCAAATTTTTTATTTGCACAAGAACCGAAAGTTATTTTGGTTACGTTGGATGGTGTTCGTTGGAAAGAAGTTTTCCGTGGAGTTGAAAAATCAATTTTAAATAATAAAAAATACAACTCACTTATTGTTCAAACTAATGAAAAATATTGGACAGAAGATTCTATAAAACGCCGCGAATTATTAATGCCATTTACATGGAAAACGATCAAAGAAAAAGGAGTTATTTTGGGAAATCGTGACGAGCAAAATTTTGTAAATCTTACCAACAAAAGATTATGGTCTTATCCTGGATACAACGAAATAATTACAGGAAAAGCTGATGATGAGCGAATTAAAAATAACAAAGATATTCCGAATCCTAATGTTTCAGTTTTTGAAATTGCAAATCAGCAAAAAAATTTAAACAATAAAGTAATGGCTTTTGGAAGCTGGAGAATGTATACAAATATTTTCAATCAAGAACTTTCGAAATTGTTGGTAAATGCTGGATATCAAAATAGTTTTAATCAAAATAAATCTGAACGAGAATTACTAATAGAACGTTTTCAGTTAGAAACGCCAAAACAATGGTGGGGAACGAGATTTGATATTTTTACGCACGAATTTGCGTTAGAAGCGATGAAAAATCAGAAGCCAAAATTGCTTTTTATAGGTTATGGAGAAGCTGATGATTACGGACATGATGAAGATTACGATCAATATATTACTTCAATAAATCGCAATGACAGAATGATTGAGGAATTATGGAATTATGTGCAAAGCGATCCATTTTACAAAGATCAAACAACGATAATTGTAACGACAGATCATGGACGTGGAAATGGAAACGAGTGGACGGATCACAATGATGAAGTAAAAGGCTCTGACGAAGGATTTATTTTGATGATTGGAAACGGAATTAATCCTAAAAACTTCAAACAAAATCAAACGTCTATCAATCAAATTGCCTCTACCATTGCTGATTTGATGAAAGTAAAAACTTGGAATTATAAGGATTCTGGGAAATCGTTATTGAAGTAAATAATTTCAAAAATTAATTCAAACAAAAGTTCCCGTTTTGGGAATTTTTTATTTAATTTTGTATAAACAAATCTAATTGAGAGTTATAGCAAGAAAAATACTCCGAGAATTTTGGGCTAAACATTCAGATTGTGAACAGCAATTGAAAGCGTGGTATCAAGAAGTTGAAAAAGCTAAATGGAATAATCTAAACGAATTAAAATTAGAATATCCCAATGCAAGTATATTAGAGAATAATCGTGTTTGTTTTAATATCAAAGGGAACAATTATCGATTGATTGTAAAAATTAATTTTCCTTATCAAATGGTGTGGATTCGATTTATTGGAACTCATGCTGAATACGATAAAATTAACGCAAATCAAATTTAAAATTATGCATATTAAACCTATAAAAACAGAACAAGATTATGATTTGGCATTAGAACGTTTAGAAATGATTTTTGATGCTGAACCAAATACTGAAGAAGGTGATGAATTAGAAATTCTAAGTATTCTAATTGAAAAATATGAAGAAGAACATTTTCCTATAGAATTTCCTGATCCAATAGAAGCAGTACAATTTAGAATAGAACAATTAGGTTATTCACAAAATGACTTAGCAGAAATAATCGGTTTAAAGAGTAGAGCAAGCGAAATATTGAATAAGAAAAGAAAATTATCGCTTAGTATGATTCGAAAATTAACCGAGAAACTTAATATTCCATCAGAAGTATTAATTCAACCATATGAATAAAAAAACTCCCATCAAAAAATTTGATGGGAGTTTATATTTCTAACTTGTTTGTTCTTGATTAATGAGCTGATTCTCTATTTTTTGATCGATTTCTTTAAAGAATCCGAAACCTTTTAGGATAATGATTAATCCAAAGATTAAAAGACAAATTCCAACTCCTTTTCGTACCATAAATACTTTTTGATCGGTAAAACGTTTTTGAAGTTTTCCTGCCAAAAATATTTTTCCCAAATCTATTACAAAATAGGTGGTCAAAACAACGCCCATGTAAAGCATAAAATCGCTTGGATTTGGATATTGAATCATAATTGAAGAGACAATTACAAACCAAAAAACAATGACACCGATATTCAACAAATTCATAATGAATCCATTGATAAACGTTCTCAAATAATTGTTGCTTACAAATCCTGCTTCGCCTTCTATATGTAGCTTTGGTTTAGAGAAATACATGAAAATTCCGTAAATCAATACAAAGAAACCTGCAATGATATAAATACGGTAAAACTTTGGATGATTGGTCACATAATCTGTAAAATCTTTACTTCCATAATAGGCTGCTGCAATACACAAAATATCGGCTGCAATAACTCCTAAATCTAGAACTACAGCGGTTTTCCAACTTCTACGCAAACTGGTTTCAATAAGTAAGAAAAATACAGGTCCAATAAGAATTGTACTTAACAAAAAACCTATTAGTATGGCCGAAAATATTATTTCCATAACATAATTAAGGTCTGCAAGATAAGTCTAAAATATGAAACTTAAGCATCAACTAATTCAAAATCTAATTGCTTCTTGATTAAATCAGCATTTAAAACTTTGATTCTAACCGGACTTCCTAACTGATATTTAACACGTGTGCGTTTACCTATTAAAGCATGATTTTTTTCGTCAAAAACAAAATGATCACCTTTCATAGCACGAGAACGAATCAAACCTTCGCAACGCGTTTCTGGAATTTCAACGAAGATTCCATAATCTTGTACACCTGTAATAAAAGCATCAAAAGTTTCGCCAACAAATTGCTCCATGTATTTTACTTGCATATATTTTATTGACTCTCGCTCTGCTTCTGCAGCAATTTTTTCGCGAGATGAACAATGTTTTGCTTTATCTTCGTAAACAGCCGCTGCAGGAGATTTTTTACCATCTAAATAATCTTGCAACAAACGGTGCGCAATCATATCTGGATAACGACGAATCGGCGATGTAAAATGCGTGTAATAATCGAACGCTAAACCGTAATGTCCTATATTCTCTGTTGTATATTTTGCTTTCGCCATTGTTCGCATTGCCAAAGTTTCAACCATATTTTCTTCTGGTTTTCCTTTCACTTCTGCTAACAACTTATTCATAGAATTGATAGTTGTTTTACGATCTCCAATCTCTAATTCATACCCAAATTGGCGAATAAAATTCTTTAAGTCTAATAATTTATCTGGATTTGGATCATCGTGAACACGATAAATATAAGTGTTCGCATTCTCTTTTCCATGTTTATCTAAACTAATGAATTCAGAAACTTTTTTGTTACATAATAACATGAATTCTTCAATCAATTTATTCGAATCTTTCGAAATTTTGAAGAAAATTCCTTGCGGATTATGCGTTTGATCTAAATCGAATTTTACTTCAACTTTATCAAAATTAACCGCTCCATATTTCATACGCTTTTGACGCATTGTTTTTGCTAAACGATCTAAAGTCAAAATTTCATCTTTAAAATCTCCATCTTTTCCTTCGATAATTTCTTGCGCTTCTTCATAAGTAAAACGTCTGTCCGAATGCGTTACTGTCCGACCAAACCATGTTTTTACAATCTTCGCATTATCATCCATTTCAAAAACTCCCGAAAACGTATATTTATCTTCGTTTGGACGCAAAGAACACGCAACATTCGACAACACTTCTGGCAACATTGGCACTACTCTATCCACCAAATAAACAGAAGTTGCACGCTTGTATGCTTCTTGCTCGATCAACGAACCTGGACGAACATAATGCGTAACATCAGCAATGTGAACACCAATTTCCCAGTTACCGTTCTCTAATTTTCGTATTGATAAAGCATCATCAAAATCTTTTGCATCTTTCGGATCGATTGTAAATGTCGTTATATTTCGCATATCTCTACGACGAGCTGCCTCGGCTTCATCTATCGAAGTATCCAACTGATTTGCTTCCTCTTCTACTTCCTCAGGAAATTGAGCTGGCAAATCGTATTCTAACAAAATCGCATGAATTTCTACATCCGTATCATCTGGACTACCCAAAACTTGCGTGATTTCGCCAAATGGTGAATTAGATCCTTCTGGCCAATTTGTTAATCGAACCACAACTTTTTCTCCTGGTTGAGCATTTTTAATTTTCTCTTTCGGAATAAAGAAATCATGATTACCATTTTGCATCGTTACAAAACCAAAATTTCCGTTCTTTCCTAGCTCGAAAATACCAGTAAATTCAGTTTTATTGCGCTCGATAATTTCTACAATTTCTCCTTCTGCTCTCGATTGATTGGCATGTTTTTTTGGATAAACATATACGCGAACCGTATCGCCCATTAAGGCATTTCTCGTTTTTCCTTTTTGTACAAAGACATCTTGTTCAAGACCATCAATCATAATATAAGCACTCCCTGAAGAAGTCAAATCCGCAATCCCAACCATATAATCATTGGTTGCATTGATTTTGTATTTTCCTCTTTCTACTTCAGAAATCTTCTTGTCAGCTAATAAAACATTCAAATTCTTAATCAATAATTCTGTATCAATTCGATTTGTTAGGTTTAAAGCTGCTGCAATTTGTTTATAATTTAAAGGTTTATTCGGATTTTGAAATAAAACTTCGATGATAGACTTCGTAAACTTTGTTATGTTTTTGTCTTTTTTCGCCTTTGTATTTTTAAAATTTCTTCTTGGCATAATTTGTTTTCTGTCAAATCTCTTCTTGTTTTTTCGAGATTTATTTTAAAATAGTTAATAAATAAACACCTTAATTATTTGATTATCAAATTATTTTTAATAACTATTGATAAGATGTTAATAAACAACATAACCACTGCAAAGGTAATATATCCTTTTTCTAAAATAACAATTTACAGCCAATTCTATGTTACGGAAAGGATAAGATTACTTGTAACGTTTTGATTTATTGCGAAAATTGAGCCAAAAAAACTATTTTTGCATTGATAATTAATTGAATGAAAACTAAACCATTATACCAAACCTACTTGATTAACCTTGATCGAGCTACGGATCGACTTGAATTGATGCAAAAAGAATTCGAAAAATGTGAGATTACTTACGAAAGAATTTCTGCTGTAGATGCCAAAACTTTGGATTCGTCAACCTATAAAGTAAAAAATAAATATGACCGCGATTTAGTTCCTGGAGAAATTGGTTGTTATTTGAGTCATGTGAAAACGCTAGAAACTTTTTTGACTTCTGAAAATTATTTTGCTTTGATTATAGAAGATGATGCTATTTTGGTTAATGATTTCAAATCTGCTGTAGAAAAAGCAATGATTCAATATGATGATTTAGAAAGAAAAGATCATTGGGATGTTTTGAAGTTGTTTAATGGAAAACGAAAACATATCAAAATAGCTGATGTTGACCAAAAATATATAATTGCAGCTTGCGGAACGAGTATTCCAATCACAACAATTGCTGCCATTTGGACAAGAAAGGCCGCAGAAAAATTTTTGAATAAAATTAAAACTCCACTTCCTACAATTCAACGTCCTATTGATTGTGATTTACAGCATGCTTGGGAATTTGATTTAAGAATATATAATCTTCTTCCATCGCTTGTTAAACCAGCTCCAGTAGAAACGCAAATTCAGATTAATCGCAGTTTAAGAAAGTCTAAATTTCCAAAACAAATTCAATACGAATTGAATCGATTATTTCCTAAATATTTCTATTTGATTAATCATCATGGTTTCAAAAAATTCTATGATAGTTTTATTGTGAAGAAAAATGAAAGAATTTCTTAATCAACAATTATAAAACATATTAAATATCTGAATTAAAATAAATTAACAACCTTTATCAACAGTTATAAACATTGTTAATTTCTATATAAAATACAAAAATAGCAGTTTCAAGACTTTGAAACTGCTTTTTCATTTATAATAATTCGATGCTTTCTTCTTTTAATTTTTCTTTTACTTTTCCGTCCCAAATACTCGCTTGTACTTCGCCAATATGTCGAGATTTCAACATAAACATACACATACGAGATTGTCCAATTCCACCTCCAATTGATTCTGTTAACTGATCATCTAACAACATCGAGTGAAATAATAAATTTTTACGATCCGAAAAATCTCTAATTTCTAATTGTTTGGTCAAAGCTTTTTTATCCACACGAATTCCCATCGAAGATAACTCGAAAGCAGATTCTAAAACAGGGTTCCAAACTAAAATATCACCGTTCAAACCTCTAAAACCAGCACTGTTTTCTGTACTCCAATCGTCATAATCAGCAGCACGTGCATCGTGTAATTCACCATTACTCAATTCTCCTCCAATTCCGTAAATAAAAACAGCTCCAAATTCTTTACAAATTGCATTTTCACGTTGTTTCGGCGTAAATGTTGGATACTTTTGTAATAAATCTTCAGACGAAATAAATGTAATTTGTTCTGGTAAAACAGCTTTCAATTGCGGATATTTTGCTTCTACATTTTGCTCAGTTTGTTTAATAACTTCATAAATCGATTTTACTGTCGAAAAAAGATAATCCAATTGGCGATCTTGTGGAACAATTACTTTTTCCCAATCCCACTGATCAACATAAATAGAATGAATTGGAGAATAATCTTCGTCTGGACGCAAAGCGCGCATATCTGTTATAATTCCTTCGCCTGGTTCTATTTCTAATTCTTTCAAACGGATACGTTTCCATTTTGCTAAAGAATGTACAACCACCGCATTTTTATCATTCAAAGATTTTATAGGGAACTTTACAGGTCTTTCGATACTATTCAAATCATCATTAATACCCGTTCCATCCAATACTACCAATGGTCCAGAAACTGGAATAATGTTTAATTCTTTTTGTAATCCTTTCGAAAATTCTTCTTTTACAAAAGAGATTGCTTGTTCTCTACGTAATAATGCTCTGCTCATCTTTTAATCTTTAAATAATTTGTTTTTTTTACTGATGTAAAAGTAGAACAGCTACAATAAATAAATTTACTATTGACTTAAATTGGTTTAAAAATATTTAATTTTAAATATAAAATATTGTTTATACTTAACTATTTAAACTTTATAATAGTTTTAAATTTAATTTTTAAAATAAAAATCGGTAAACTCTAACGAATTGACCGATTTTATATCTTATAATAGATGTATAAAATTATCCGTTGTATGAACAAGCAATTTTATCTACGCGTCCTTGGTGACGACCACCTTCAAATTCTGTTGCTAAAAATGTATTTACAATTTCCTCAGCATATTCATACGCAATAAAGCGTGCAGGTAAAGTTAATACATTTGCATTATTGTGTTGACGAACTAACTTGGCAATATCCGTCATCCAACATAATGCAGCACGAATTCCTTGGTGTTTATTTGCAGTCATTGTAACGCCTTGCGCACTACCACAAATCAAAATTCCGAAATCTGCTTTTCCATCTTCCACAGCTTGTGCCGTTGGGTGTGCAAAATCAGGGTAATCAACACTCGCTGTTGAGAACGTACCAAAATCCTCAACCTCATATCCTTGACTTGTTAAAAAGGGAACTAATTTCTCCTTATAATCGAACCCAGCATGGTCCGCTCCGATTGCAATTTTCATTTAATTAACAGGTGTTTTTGTTGTTTTTGTTTAAATAATTGTAAATCAAATGTTAAGTAAAAGTAACAACTTGTTAAAAGATGATTGAATAAAACTAATAACTTTTCGAGAGAAAAATTTGGAAATCTGATTCAAAAAATCAATTAGAAATAAATCAATACAAGTCAAGTAAAAGTTTTCATTTTGGCATAAAAGATTTACACACCGTTATGAATAGTTTTCACAAAACTTCTTTTTAACAAAAGTTGTTTATCAACCAAAATGATAAATTGTTGATAGAATATCTAACTCTTTCATTACAAAACAAAATTACAAATAATAGCTTGTTAATTGCTATTAAATAAAATTTATCTCACTTTAGTTATCCACATATTAACAGTGCTAATAATAGTAACATTTTTTTCTTTTTTTAAAATTTAAAAATTAATTAAACTATATATATTATTATGAATTGTTAATAGTTGAAAATTGTATTGAATGATTTTAAGTCTCAAAATGAAAGTTTGATTACTTTTGTGTAGTTCAAAATTTCAAATCAAAATATGAAAACAATCAACGACTACAATTTCGAAAACAAGAAAGCATTGATTCGTGTTGACTTCAATGTTCCGCAAGACGAAAATTTAAATGTGACAGATGATACACGTATTAGAGCTGCAAAACCAACGATTGACAAAATATTGAAAGATGGTGGCGCTGTTGTATTAATGAGTCATTTGGGACGTCCTAAAGGCGAATTCAATGATAAATATTCATTAAAACATATTGCATCAAAAGTTTCAGAAATTCTTGGTGTTGATGTGATCGTTGCGAATGATGTTATTGGCGATGATGCGAAACAAAAAGTTAGTAATCTAAAATCAGGCCAAGTTTTATTATTGGAGAATGTTCGTTTCCATAATGAGGAAGAAGCTGGAGATAAAGATTTTGCTAAAGCATTGGCTCAATTTGGAGATATTTATGTGAATGACGCTTTCGGAACAGCACACCGCGCACATGCTTCGACTGCAATTATTGCCGAATTTTTTCCAGAAAATAAATGTTTTGGTTTGTTAATGGAACAAGAATTAACAGCTATTAACAAAGTGTTATCAGACGGAGAAAAACCTGTAACAGCGGTACTTGGAGGTGCTAAAGTATCTTCTAAAATTACGATTATCAACAATATTTTACCAGTTATTGATAACTTGATTATTGGTGGTGGAATGACGTATACATTTGTAAAAGCAAATGGCGGAAAAATCGGAAATTCGTTGGTAGAAGATGATAAATTAGATTTAGCGAAAGAAATTTTGGCTGAATGTGAAAAACATAACGTAAAAGTTTATTTACCAGTTGACAATGTAATTGCTGATAATTTTAGTAATGATGCAAATACTCAAACAGTTTCTTCTGATCAAATTCCAGATGGTTGGATGGGAATGGATGTTGGTGTAAAATCGTCAAAAGTTTTTGCAGATGTAATTAACAATTCGAAAACAATTCTTTGGAATGGTCCTTTAGGTGTTTTTGAAATGTTAAATTTTGCAAAAGGAACTATCGCTTTAGGTGATGCAATTGCTGAAGCTACTGCAAACGGCGCTTTTTCACTTGTTGGTGGTGGAGATTCTGTTGCATTCGTAAAACAATTTGGTTACGACGACAAAGTGAGCTACGTTTCTACAGGAGGTGGAGCTATGTTAGAGTCTTTAGAAGGTAAAGAATTACCAGGAGTTGCCGCAATTTTAAAATAAGAAAGGGAAAAAAATACTTAAAATAGTAGAAAAATTAAGTCGAGCATTTGCTCGACTTTTTTTGTCTTAATTGTTGAGTTGAATTTATTTCAACTTCTCATCTTAATGATTAGGTTCTTCACTTTACTGTGGTTTCGTTTAGAATGACATTTTTTTTAGCATTAAATTTTCTGCCATTCCGACGTTAGGAGGAATCTCAATGATTCTAAAATTGTTAATAGTAATCACTTGTTATTTAATAAATTAACTGCTTTTCAACTGAGTTATAAAAAGAATGTTTACAGCTTGATTAATTACTCATATTGTTAATAGTAAACTATTCAAAATAAATTAATTAAGAAGTTATGAATAGACTTTATTAAAACTTGTGAATAATGATGAATTTAGAACTAAATTGATTTAATAAAGTTAAAATTGTTAATTATAAAACATTTATAAATAATGAATTAAAAAGTAATTAAGATAGTTTATCAAAAATTGTTGAAACTGAAATCTCCCTACAATTAGCCATTTTATTTGTAGAAAAGGATTGTTATATTCGTAATGATTTAATAATCAATCTATGAATGAATTTAACCAACGACTAAACGAAGTAGAAAATCATTTGCAACACAATGATCTTGATTTGGGCTATCGCCGATTAATTGATTGTGTGTTGGATTTGGGTGAGAAATCTTTTTACAAAGAGATTATCTCCTATTCAGATCTTTATTACAACGAAAATTCTACGAACGAAAATAAAACAACGCAAGCTTTACAATTGGTGGAAAAGTTGAAACAAGCTCCTCCTCCGCCCTTTCAAAAAGAAGAAACATTGATATCAACCAACAATGTTGAAAAAGCTTATTATCGTCGAAATTTTAAACTTCATCCGATCACTTTTGATTTGAAATCACGAGAAGTTGTTGGATTAGTTGGAGAAAATGGAAATGGAAAAACGACTTTATTACGTTTAATTTGTGGTGAATTGAAACCAACTTCTGGCGAAATAATTTATCATTTTTCTAAAGCAAAACCGTTTAGTTTCGAGCTGAAAACAAAATTAGTTTATGTGCCGCAACGAATCGAAGTTTTATATGGTACGTTGATGGAAAATCTGCAATTTACCTTGACATGTTATGATATTTACAACGAAGAAAATTGGTTATTAGCGAATGTTATGTTGGCGCGTTTGGGGCTTTGGCCTTACAAGGATTTGCAATGGCGACAATTGTCGTCTGGTTATAAAATGCGATTCGAGCTCGCGCGAACGTTATTGCGTCGTCCAAAAGTATTGTTGTTAGATGAGCCTTTGGCTAATTTAGATATTTTGGCACAACAAATTATTCTTGAAGATTTGAAATTTTTATCACAATCAATCCGAAATCCTTTTGGTGTTATTTTGAGTTCTCAACAATTGTACGAAGTTGAAAAAGTATCGACAGAAGTTCTCTTTTTAGAGCAAGGAAAGCTTAAAATACAAGGAGATACAAATGATTTGGAAGGTGATTTTACGATTGTTGAAATTGATGTTGAAAATACCAAAGAAGAGTTATTAACAGCTTTATCTAACATCGAAATTAAACAGATAAAATTCAATGGAGGATCATATATCGCATATTTTGATGATAGAATTTCGATGAATATGATTTTGTCTGAAATCGGAAAATCATCATTGAAGATAAAATACATTCGAGATATTTCGAAATCAAGTCGTCGCTTTTTTGTCAATTAAAACTAACCAACTATGTTCAAAAAAATAAATCAAACTTTAATTACAAAATATCCGCTGATTTGGAATCTAAAATTTATTTGGATTTTGTTGACGGTTTTAGTTTTCAACTTGATTGCATTTATCAATGGTTTTTTGTTTTTTACTAAAAAATCTCAACTGCAAGTAACTGGACTTTATGAAGTGTTTTTCAACTCAGGAATTGCAATTTATTACCTATTAATTGGTGACATTATCGGCGTTATTTGGTTGTATTTCTATATAAAAAATAATCGTTTCAAATCAAATTATCCAACCTCAAGAAATTATTTATTCAAAGAATTTTTGGCCGTTTTCTTCATTATATTTTTGATGTTTTATGTACCAAATTCGTTCAAAACTGGTCTTAAATTACGTGTTTCAAATTATATAACTGAAGAGCAATATTTGAAAGATATCGATATTATCAATAGAGCGCAAGGTTTTACGTTGCAACCAAATTTTGGGTACGATAATTATTCGAGAAATTTGCCTGTTCCAGCTTTTGATTCGTTGGTTTTGGAAAAAGAAACAAGAGAATTATATGAAAAAAATAAGAGAGAATATTTAAGAAAAAATCCAACATACTCATATGATGCTTTTTTGGATCCGTATTTCAGAAATCCTGAATTTGAAACCTTATTAAGAGATTATTTTCCGGAGCGATTTAGTTATTCTAAAATTAATTTTAATCAAACGTATCAACCTCTAAAAAAGAATAATTCATCTACAGATTCATTTCAAGAAGAAATGGACTATCCTACTACAGCAGCTGTAGATTCAACTTATGCTGTTGTCGATTCTGCTGCAGTATCATTAAATTCTGCTGGAAAACCAGATGTTTATTACAACTTAGCAAGTTTGTATAATTATAGTTTTTTGGTTTTTAACAATCCGAAAGATTCTACTTTAAATCATCAATTTTATGATGAACAATGGATTGCTTTGTTGCAAAAAAATGATCGAAAAGTAATTGAAAATTTATTGAATAATTATACCGATTTATTAAAAAAGCAAGAAATTGGTTATCAGTTCAAACATAAAAATTGGATTGATTATTTGCCTCAATATCCATATTATTTCATTGATCATAAATTGAATTATATTGATCCTTATCAAACTGTAGATAAAAAACTGAATGATTATATCAACCAATCAAGTTTAAACAAAGTGTATGAAAATATTGAGTTTTCGAAATATAGTTCCACTTGGTTAGAACATATTCAGTATTATTTACTAATCGCTTTAGTTATTACCGTTCTTATCATTACATTCAGATTTAGTTCGTTCAAAGTTTGGTTAATTTCATTAATTGGCGCAGGAATTTTGGCAATTTTAGGAAGCGTTTTCGGAATTTCTATCGATGCGAGTATTGGTTATACACAATTCACACCTTATATTATTTTATTTGTTTTTTACATTGCATTTATAGTGATTACACTAATTGGCTTACGTTCCAAAAAATATAAAGTTTTGACAGGTGTTAATCTTAATTGGTTTGTTGCGACCAATATTTTTATTGGAATTGTGATGCTTAGTTTTTACACAGATTTGCGTGAAGAAATGTTATATGAAGCAAATAAACATATGAATATTTATGAGTTTAGACAAACAAATAAAGAATTATTGATGTTACAAGAATTTGCAAAAATTTTTCTTTACATCAATCCAATTTTATATTTAATAAGTTTTTATTTCATCATTAATCTTTATAAAAAATGGCAAGCAATGCCAGAAGAATAAAAAAAGAAAAGCGAGCCGATTTAGCTCGCTTTTCACTTGATAATTGAATGAAAATGAATTTTAAAAACTACTTTAAAAAAACTTACTTATGAAATAAAATAACACATTGTGCTATTCAATAATAATTTTAAAACTCATACAAATTTTAAAATATTCTTTCAAAATTTAAATTAATAGAGGTTAACCATCAAAATTTATAGGTTAACCCTATTTTTTATGATTTTATGCACATTTAGACGAATGTCTATTTCCTTTTGCATCACGTTTTTTGTGCATACTAAATTTATCAGATTTCATACGTTTTTCACGATCTTGTTTGTATTGATTGAACTGATTTTTGTCTAAAATTTTCTCTAATTTAATATCAAAATCGTTTGTACCTTTTTCTGGTCGAGAACCTCTTTCTCCTTTTTGAGTAGAATTTTTGTCTCTGTTCGCAAATTCTTTTTTCATGTCAGAATCTCTACTTTCTAACAACGATTTTACTTTTTTCTTTTGAGTAGAACTCAAATTATATTGATCAAATTTTTTTAACTGTCTATCAACAGAATTTGTTTGCGTATGTTCTACTTTATCCTTTTGTTGTTGATTATTTCCTTGTGGTCTTTGTTGAGCAGAAACTGCCATCACCATCACCATACTTGCTAATAAAAATGCTTTTCTCATAATCTATGTTTTTGTTTACAACTAAATGTTAGAATTATATTCTTTTCATTTTTCTTGAAACAAAGTTGCAACACAAAAAAAAGACGTCAAAAATATTGAGGTAAACGAGTGTTAAGTATCGGTGAAATCAAGGATTTATTAAAGTTTTTAACAAAAATGTCAAATTTATTAAATAAAAAAATCCATTCTTTATCGAATGGATTTTGATGTATTTTTTTGAAAAATTATTTCAATTCTTTTCCTAATAATTTTCCAGTTGATTCGTAAGCAGAAGCAATTCGACCGTATTCCATAACAAAATCATTTTTACCCGAAGTTCCTTTTACTTTATCCGATTTTATAGAAAGTAAAATGTTAGAAGGATTTGCAGTTTCAACAAAATTTAAATTTGTGCTTAGTTTTGCTGGTTCAATAGCTATACCAGCATGATAACCAGGATAAATCCATTCAGAATTGATAATCAAAGTATATTTTGCAGCTGGATTTTTTACAAAATTTAATTTTTTAGATTTAGTAGTTCCTTTTATAAATTTATCCAAAAAAGTAACATTTCTATTTTCATTCCAATCTGCAAGCCATTGTTTCCAATAATTTTCTCCTCTTTTCGGATTATTTAAAACATCTTTTTCACGTTTCTCTAAATATTCAGTTTCAGTTTTATTTTCATCATAAAATTTAACATCATCAAATAATAGTTGAACATTAATTTCTTTTTGATCTTTTAAAAAATCAGTGTTTCCAGATACAACCTGAATCTTTTGAGCAAAAGTTAAAATGCTTGTTATAAAGCAAATCATCAGTAAATAATTCTTCATACAGTATTGTTTTTCAGTAAAAATATAAATATTCTTTAAATAGTTATTGTATAATCATTTAAAGAAATATTATTTGGAAACGTTTATTGTTTATAAATAGTTTGTAAGTCTTGGAAAAATTTTACTGAAAATAATAATCAAAACGTTTGGTACACTACTTTTGTCTTAACAAAGTTTAACAATATTGTATGAAAGTTTTAATTTCTAAATCAATTGTATTTGTTAATTTTAGAGGAAATTTGAATCAATAATATAAACATTAATTTCAACGAAATTTTGGATATACAACAACTAAACCAACAAATAGAAGCAAAAAGCGAAAGCATTGCAAGGTTGACATCGGAAATAAATAAAGCGATTATTGGACAAGAAAAAATGATTGAAAGTCTATTAATCGGATTACTTGGAAATGGACACGTTTTATTAGAAGGTGTTCCTGGATTAGCAAAAACATTGGCGATTAAAACATTATCTGATGCTGTTGATGGATCTTTTTCTCGTATACAATTTACACCAGATTTGTTACCTGCCGATGTTGTGGGAACACTTATTTACAATGTAAAAGAAAACGATTTTAGAATCAAAAAAGGACCAATATTCGCCAATTTTGTTTTAGCTGATGAGATTAACCGTTCGCCTGCAAAAGTACAATCTGCCTTGTTAGAAGCAATGCAAGAGCGTCAAGTAACAATTGGTGATGAAACGTATCCGTTACAAAAACCTTTCTTGGTTTTGGCAACTCAAAATCCAGTGGAACAAGAAGGAACTTATCCTTTGCCAGAAGCGCAAGTTGACCGTTTTATGTTGAAAACTGTAATTACTTATCCGGAATTTGAAGCAGAACGTTTGATTTTAAGAAATTCGATTAATCAATCTTTTCCAAAAATTGAGAAAGTAATTTCTATTCAAGAATTGTTGGATGCGCGCGAAATGGTGAAACAAGTTTATATGGACGAAAAAATTGAAAAATATATTTTGGATATTATTTTCGCAACTCGTTTTCCAGAAAAAGTTGGATTAGAAAAATTGGTTCCAATGATTTCGTTTGGTTCTTCACCTCGTGGATCAATCAATTTGGCACAAGCTTCTAAAGTGTATGCATTTTTACGTAAACGCGCTTATGTTATTCCAGATGATGTGCGTGCAATGGCAAAAGATGTGTTGCGTCATCGTATCGGAATTAGCTACGAAGCAGAAGCAGAAAATGTTACGCCAGAAGAAATTATCGACAATATTCTTAATGTTGTTCCAGTTCCTTAAACCACTATTCAAAATCATTTAAACTTTGGATGCAAAAGAAATCATCAAACGTGTAAAACGTATTGAGCTAAAAAGCAAGCGCAAAGCGAGCAACCTTTTTATGGGTGAATATCACAGTTCATTCAAAGGAAGAGGTATGATTTTTAGTGAAATTCGTCCTTATCAATACGGTGATGACGTTCGTAATATCGACTGGAATAAAACGGCTCGATACAGCGAACCTTATGTAAAAGTTTTTGAAGAAGAACGAGAATTAACCATGTTTTTATTGGTTGATGTTTCGAATTCTGAAAACTTTGGAACACGAAAACAAATTAAAATGGAAACAATTGCTGAATTGAGCGCTACATTGGCTTTTTCGGCAATTACTTATAATGATAAAGTTGGTTTGATATTATATTCGGATCAAGTGGAGAAATTTATTCCACCCAAAAAAGGAAAACAACATGTGTTGCGTTTGGTGAGAGAAATTGTTTCGTATGAGCCAAAAAGTAAGAAAACTGATTTAGCAGAGACTTTGGAAACATTTATGAATTTGGTTCGCCGAAAATCAAATGTTTTTATTCTTTCAGATTTTATTGATTCTTCAGATTACGAAAAAGCATTGCGAATCGTGGCAAAAAAACATGATGTGACTGGAATTAGAGTTTATGACGAAAAAGAGCAATCTTTTCCAGACGTAGGTTTAGTTCATGTGCAAGATAACGAAACAGGCGAAATCCGTTTGATAGACACTTCATCGAAGAAATTGCGTCAACAGTATGCGCAATATTACCGCGATTTAGATCAACGTTATCAATCTATTTTCAAGAAAAATCATTCAGGCGCAATCAGTATTCGTACCGACGAAGATTATGTTCGCCCATTGTTAAACTACTTTAAAAGTCATAAAGCCTAATGAAGAATTTATTGCTTTTAGTAAGTTTTTTTATCCTTCAATTTTCGTTTGCGCAAGAAATTACGCCAAAATTGGATCGCACGACAATCAAAATTGGCGAGCCAATCCAATATGAATTGAAAATTGATTACAAAGAAGGAGATAAAGTTGTTTTTCCTACGATTTCAGATTCAATTAATCATCACATCGAAGTTTTAGGTCAAAAAATTGACACTGTAAAAACGGATGGAAAATCTGAAATTGTTCAACATTTAGAATTGACTGGATATGATGCAGGGAGATTTAATATTCCATCATTTATTATTCAGAAAAATGGAAAAGATTTAACTACAAAACAACTCGAAATTGATATTCAAGATATTGCAGTTGATACAACGAAAAATGCAATTTTCCCGATAAAACCTGTAATGGAAGAAGAATATTCTATTGGAGATTATTGGAATAAATATTGGTTGTACGGCATTATTGCGTTGATTTTATTTATCATCGGAATTGTTTTGGTTGTATTATATGTTCGCGCAAAATCGAAATTATCTGGCAAAGATTCGTACAAAACGCCTTATGACGAAGCGAAAGCAAGTTTAAAAGCGTTGGATGCCAAGAAATATTTGAAACGAGGCGAACAAAAAGAATATTACACGCAATTATCATTTATTGTAAGACGATATTTAGGACGTATTTATAACTTTTCTGCATTAGAAATTTTGTCGGATGATTTAGTAAAATATGTTGCGACAAAACCAGATGTTTTACCAGAAGATGTACAGAAATTTAAACAATTTTTGTTCGATGCTGATTTGGTAAAATTCGCCAAACAAGAATTTGATGAACCAACAAATATTTCGCATCGAAATTGGGTAGATGAATTTGTAGATCGTGTAAAACCATTAGAAATTCCGGAGAACGAAGATTTGAAAAAAGATCAAGTGACGGGAGAAAAATATAAACAGTTTAATAACAATTAGGAATGCTAAATTTTGAGTTTCAAAATCCTTGGATCTTACTCTTATTGCTTGCTTTGCCTTTCTTTATTTTCAGAGAAATTCGCAAAACGAGCCAGAAAAAAGCATCCTTAAAATTACCTTCGCTCAAAGCATTTGGAGGTGCAAAAAGTTCGTTAGCGACGTACAAACCACTTTTATTTTTGATGCGAATTATCGCAATGGCTTTGTGCATTGTTGCCTTGGCTCGTCCACGTTATGTAGATGTTACAACAAAAGTAAAATCGGACGAAGGAGTTGATATTTTATTGACTGTAGATACTTCGTTGAGTATGTTAGCACGCGATTTGAAACCAGATCGTTTAACAGCGTTAAAAGAAGTTGCAAAAGACTTTTCAATTGGAAGAAAAACGGACAGAGTTGGATTGGTCGAATATTCTGGAGAAGCTTTGACACGTGTTCCATTAACAACAGATCGTGATGTTTTGACACAAGAAATCGAAATGTTACATTCTGGTAGTTTAGCTGATGGAACAGCAATTGGAGTTGGTTTAGCAACAGCTGTTAATCATCTTAAAAATAGTAAGGCAAAATCTAAAGTAGTTATTCTGATTACAGATGGTGTTGAAAGTGTAAATCCTTCTGGAGATTTGATGTATGTTTCGCCGAGACAAGCCGCTGATATTGCAGCAGAGAAAGGGATAAAAGTATATACAATTGGTATTGGAACAAACGGAATGGCGCCTATGCCTGTTGGTTACGATATGTTAGGTGATTATGTTTTTGAGATGCGTCCTGTACAAATTGACGAAAAATTGTTAGAAGAAGTTGCAGATAAAACTGGAGGTTTATATTTCCGTGCAACAAACAATGAAAGTTTAAAAAACATTTATGACGAAATTGATAAACTTGAAAAAACAGAAATTAACGAAGTCAAATATTATAATTATACCGAATTGTTTGCACGATTCTTATTACCTGCATTCATCATTTTGGTATTAGAAGCCATTTTACGAAGAACCGTTTTTAAAGAATTAATCTAATGCAGTGGGGAGAATTACATAATATTTGGTTGATGATTTTATTGTTTGTCGTTATTTTTCTATCGATAACAGTATTTCAATGGCGCGAACGTGTAAAGAAAACATTTGCAGATAAAGAATTATTTCCATTTGTTTTTCCAATCACATCTTCAAAGCGTTATGGCTTCAAAATCATTGCATTTTGTGTGGCTTTATTTTTAATGGTGATTGCATTGATGGATCCACTTTATGGTGAACGAGATGTGCAAGTAAAGCGCGAAGGAATTGATATGGTTTTCTTGTTAGATTTATCAAGTTCGATGAATGCACAAGATGTTGCTCCTTCTCGATTAGAAAAAGCAACAAAATTAATCACAGAAACATTACATCAATTAGGTGGAGATCGAGCTTCTTTGGTTGCGTTTGCGGTGAATGCTTATACCATTTCTCCATTGACAAATGATTATGCTGCAATCGAAAGTTATTTGCAAAATGTTAATACTGAGTTAATTTCGAGTCAAGGAACAAATTACTTAAATGCGATTCAGGAAGCTGCAAAAACATTCAAAGGATCGGCGAATACAAGTAAATTAATTGTACTAATTTCGGATGGAGAAGACAACGAAAATACAGTTAATCAAGCTTCTAAAATAGCAAAAGATAACGGAATTCATATTGTATCAGTTGGTGTTGGAACAGATAAAGGAGCTCCAATTCCGATGTATTACAATGGCTACGCCGAAGACTATAAAAAGGACGAAACAGGTTCTATAGTTATTACAAAATTAGAAGATAAAAATCTTCGCAAATTGGCACAAGATACAAACGGAACTTACATTCATTTGGATAATACGCAAGATGCATTATCCGCATTATCAATGTATAAAGCCCGATTAGATAAAAACGAAATTGCTAACTCTACAACAAGAGATATGAATCATATTTATCAGTGGTTTTTAGCGGTTGCGGTTTGTTTACTTTTTGTGGAATTATTAACATCTGAATATAAGATTTTTAACAAAAAGAAATAGTAAGTTTGTATGGTAAAATGATGTACTTTTTAAAACAAATAGGATTTTTAGGAATAATGCTTTTATCCGTTTTTGGTTATAGTCAATCGAAAGCGAAAAGCTACATTATTGAAGGAAACGAGTATTATCAAAAAGGAAAATTTGATAATGCAGAAGTTGCCTACAAGAAAGCTACCATGGAAGATCCAACTTCTGTCAAAGCAAATTACAATTTAGGAAATGCTTTATTTCAACAAAAACGTTACAAAGAAAGTATAGCGCATTACAAACGTTCTGCTGAAGTATCTAAAACGAATAATGATAAACATTTGGCTTATCACAATTTAGGAAATGCTTTTATGCAGGAAAAAGATTATCAAAATGCTGTTGATAATTACAAACAAGCCTTACGAAATGATCCAAAAGATGATGCAACACGTTACAACTATGCATTAGCAAAAAAAATGTTAGAAAAAGAACGTGAGAAACAAAAAGATCAAAATAATAAAGATCAAAACAAACAAGATCAAAATAATCAGCAAAAACAACAACAGCAGCAAAATAAACAGAATCAACAAAACCAAAATAACCAAAAGCAAAATCAGAATCAGAATCAATCTCAACAACAACAATCTGATCAGCAGAAACAGCAAAATCAAGGAGGAAACCCGAAAGCTGGTGGTGAAAATGGAAACAATAAAGGACAAGGAAATAATCAATCTCCAGAAATCAAACAAGGAAATAATGGAGACGGAAAAGAACAAGATAATGCAAAGAATAATTTGGGAGACGGTTTGCTAAAAGCATTGCAAAATCAGGAAGCCAAAACCCAACGAAAAATTATTCAACAAAAAGCAGAAAAACAACGAACAACAACATCTAAGGATTGGTAATGACAACGACAAGCGTTTTAAATAGCTTTTTAGTGTTTGCCTTAACGTCTATCACAGCGTTAGCACAACAAATTTCTTTTAAATCTGATGCAGATAAAACACAGGTCAGTTTAGGAGAAGCATTTAGCGTGGGCTTTTTTATCGAATCTAATACAGATAGTTATTCGATTGATCAACCAATGAAATATCCTCCACATAATGGATTACAAATTGTAGGTGAACAACACTCGCAAAATGTTTCTTATGTGAATGGAAAAGGAGTGATAGAAGAAGGAATTATCCTTGCTTTTGTTGCTGAAAAAGAAGGTAAATATCGCATTGGAGCTGCTAAAATTGTGATTAATGGAAAAACCTATACATCGAAACCTGTCGATGTTGTAGTGAAAGGAACGGGGTTGACGCACAACAATTTTAGAAGTAATACTTCGCAGCCTGTTTTTCTACAAAGTAAAGTTTCGAAAACGAATCCTTATGTGAACGAACAAGTTGGTTTATCAGTAAAATTATACGTAAAAGATTTATCTTATCTTAATCGTAAACAAAACTTTCGTCAAGGAAATTTAGACGGATTAAGCCCAAAAATTGTAAAAAGCTCTCCCGAAAATATCAAGCAAGAAATTGTTGGAGGAAAACAATATTTCTCCGAAGAAATTGCACGTTATTATGTTTTTCCTCAAAAACCAGGAAAGATAGAAATCGATCCGTTTTCGGTAGATGTGGTGTTGCCAACAACGTATGGAGCGGAGCCTGTAGAAGTGCGTAGTAATCCAGTTGTGATTAATGCAAAAGCACTTCCAGAAGAAGGAAAGCCAAAGAATTTTAGCGGTGCAGTTGGTCAATTTAAAATGAACGCTTCGGTTGATAAAAAAGAAGTTACAACCAATGAAAGTGTAAATTTTGATGTTGAAATTATTGGAACAGGAAACTTTAATACGATTAATTTACCTGAAATTACGACGCCAAAAAATTTAGAAAAATTCGCACCGAAAAAACGCGATGCATATAAAACCTATGATACAGGAATGAAAGGAAAAGTTGCTGAGCAAACAGTTCTTGTCCCAAATTTTGGAGGAGAATATACGATTTCGCCTGTAGAATTTTGTTATTTCGATCCTGTTAAAGAGAAATATGTAACCTTGAAATCAGATTCGATTAATTTGTCTGTTTCAGGTTCTAAAACTTCTTCTGCAACGGCTGTGGCTTCTAATTCACCAGATTCGACAATTTCTGATAAAATAGAAGAAATGACGAACGATGTGAAAGAAGGAAAAAGCGGTTGGTTGTGGTTAACTGGTGGTGTAATTGCATTGAGTGCTGGAAGTTTATTTTTGATGAGAAAGAAAAATAACCCGACACAAAAACAAAAAATTGAACCAAAAATAAAACCTCTTAACGAGCAAAATAATTTTGAATCATACCAACCAAAAACAGAAACCCAAAAGTTTACTTTGGTTGAAAAACCAACGATAAATTCGAGTCAAATTTCTGCTGAATTAGATGAATTGAAGCAAAAAATAAACGTTGAAGACCAAAAAGATTTTTATCAATTACAAGAAAATATTTTGTGTAATGCTGCGCTATTAAAAACGAATACAGATTTAGCTCATTTTTCTGACGAGGTGATTGCAAATAAATTGATCGAAAATGGTGTTAGTGAATTAGCCGTAGAACAATGGAAATTGTTGCTGAACAACGCACGACAAGCTAAATATGCCTTTGGTGGTTTGCATCAAAATTTAGAAGAAGTTTTCGAAGCTACGCAAAATATTTCCGAAGAATTATTACGAAAATAAATTTCAAGTTTTTTAGATAGTAAAAGGGACAATCTCAGTTTTGAGTTGTCCCTTTTATTTTTGTCCTTACAACTCATCCTCAAAAATTGACAATTCGGTAACATATAATTTCAAACAAGAAGTGTTTGTAAGAACTTTGACTCAACAAATAAAAAAACATAAATGATAAAAACAGTTTTCTTAACAATCGCAATTTTATTCACTGTATCAACTTTTGCACAAAAGAATTTTGAATCAGATATGAATAAAACTTTAACGGAATGGAACAAAGGAAATCATTCTTCTGAAGCTAATTTTAAGCAATTAATAAATGATTATCCAAATGAATGGTTGCCTAAATATTACTTGACTTTTTCTGAAGTTTTGAAAACGTTCGAATCAAAAGATATTACTAAAAATGAAGAAATTCTTTTGAATGTAAAAACTCAAATCGATGATTTAGTCAGAAATAATCCATTAAATGTAGAAATTCTCAATTTAAAAGCCTTGTATTTAACAGCAGAAATTGTGCAGAATCCAATGCAAAATGGAGCAATTTATTATCCAGAAGTAGTACAAATCTATCAAAAATCGTTGATGTTAAACCCTACTAATCCGCGTTCTGTTTTAGGTTTGGCTGAGTTCAATATCAATGCTGCAAAATATAGCGGAATGGATATTACACAAGATTGTAAAAATGTAAAAAAATCTTTAGCTTTATTCGATACTGAAAAGCCAAAGAATAATGAACCGATATGGGGAAAAGATCGTGCCGAAGCCTTGTTGAATAACGAATGTAAAAACGTACTATAATGATAGCTTTAGTTGCACAATTTATTCACGAAATTATTTTTTGGTTAATTAATTTGATTGCTTGATATGGATAAGTATTATAAAGGATATTTGAGATTATTTTCATTTGTATTTTCATTTGCAATTTTAGTATATGTATTTGATTTTAGTACAATTAATTTTCAAAATAATTCAAATTTTGATTTAGGTGTAGAAGTAGGCTTGTTAACAGGAAACTTTCTAAAATTTGTTGCTTTAGGGTTGGTCTTTTTAAAATTCTTAGAAGGAATTATTGTTTCTGACAAAAAGTTAATTGTTCGTAATATTTTGATTCTATTTGTAATCAATGTTTTGATTTATAGCGTGATATTTTTTACATCTCCAAATGTATCATTCAATCAATTTTTTCATCCAGAAGCTATCAAATATTTTATCGGATATTTTTCGTTCAGTGTTGCAGCATCTTTTGTGAATACAAGCATTTTTAATGAATATAGAATAGATGTACCAGATTCGCCTAAACCAGAAAAAGTTTTAAGAAAGTATTTTTTACGTTCTATTATTTATACGTTGGTATTGTATTATGTATTCGTGGAGTTTGCGAATCTCCTTTTGCAGAAATATATTTTTTACGATCAATCGATCAATTATCTTTTAGTTGCAGTTATCACGGTTTTCTTTTTGTTTTTATTCTTTATTATCGATCGAAAGAAAAATAAATTAGAACGTAAAATTGTTATCGAATCAACAAAAGCAGAAACAGCAACTGCACAATTCGAAACCTTAAAAAGTCAATTAGACCCACATTTTTTATTCAATAGTTTGAATGTTTTAACTGGTTTGATTGAAGAAAATCCAGATAATGCGATAGATTTTACAACATCGCTTTCTAAGATTTATCGATATGTTTTAGAACAAAAAGACAAAGAAGTTGTGTCGATTCAAGAAGAAATAAATTTTGCAAAAACCTATGTCAACCTTCTAAAATTAAGATTTGAAAATAGCATCGATTTCGAAATTGAACAAATAACTTTCTCTGAAACCGAATTTATTGTGCCACTTTCTTTGCAGATTTTATTAGAAAATACAATCAAACACAATATTGTATCTGATCAAAAACCTCTTAAAATTAAGATGTATAAAAAAGATAATTATTTGATCATTGAAAACTCTTTTCAACCAAAAGAAACCATTAAAGATTCGACAGGAATTGGGCTGAAAAATATTATTAATCGTTATCAATTAATTTCTAACCGAGAAGTGAACATCGAAAAAAATGAACAACTATTTCGTGTAGAACTTCCCATATTAACACAAAAAAATACAACTATGAATACACAAAATTTTGACGAACAACAAGCTTATTTACGTGCAATAGAGCGTGCAAAAGAATTGAAAAAGTTTTATGCGCATTTAGGAACTTATGTTGTAATGAGTTTATTCTTTTTTATTCTGAATTTAGTTACAAATAATGGACATTGGTGGTTTTATTGGCCAGTTTTAGGTTGGGGATTGGGCGTTGCACTAAATGCTGTAAAAGTTTTTGCGTATGGTTCTGGTTGGGAAGAGAATAAAGCCAAAGAAATCTTGGAAAAAGAGCAAAATAAAAAGTGGCAATAAATGAATTTTATAAATCAAATAAAGCAAACAAATTGGGTTAGAATAATTATTTTTTATGGATTGATATTAATCGGAACTTTTCTGATTCGTAAATGTCCTAATTTTTTACAATTGATTTTTGGAGGTTTAGTCGATTTTCAACTGCCTTGGAATATGAATCATGGGTTGATTATTTTTCTAATTAGTTTACTTTTCTATAAATTCTCTAAAGTTAAAAAAGAAGTCTCTCTTCTAGGAAAAGAAGGTTTCAAAACATTGATTTTTCCATTTATATTACTCGTTGGTTATTCAATTTATGGGATAAATAACGATTACGGAATTAATAAACATTTGTGGGCAGCGATTTTTATTTCTGTTACGTTGCTTTATGATATTGCTGAAGAATATACCTGGAGAGGTTATTTGAACGATGTTTTAGGAAATATATTTTGGATAATAAAAAGCATTGTAACAGGAGTATTTTGGGCTGTTTGGCATTTACTAATTTTTAAAGATTTCGATCAATTTGGAGGTTTTGGAATTTTCATGTTATTGTGCATTGTTTTTTCTTTTGTATTAACCTTTTCAACGATTCGAACAAAATCGATTATTGTTCCAGCAACAATTCATGCTTTAATGGCAAAAACAAATCTCGCAACATTGATCATTTTTGTCATTATACTTGCTTTATTATTTGTTTGGAATAAAATTTTTATGAGAAAACCGACTCGTGAACTAACTTAAAAAAAGATGAAAATATTAATTATAGAAGATGAAAAGCCTGCTGCGCGTTTATTAAAGCGACGTGTAGAAAAATTGGGTTATCAAATACATGAAATGTTGCATTCTGTAGAAGAAAGTGTAGCGTGGTTGAAAACGAATCCAAATCCAGATTTAATTTTTCTGGATATTCAGTTATCAGATGGTTTATCGTTTGAGATTTTTAATCAAGTTGATGTTTCGTCAGCCATTATTTTTACGACAGCTTATGACGAATATGTGTTGAAAGCGTTTAAGTTAAATTCGGTTGATTATTTGTTGAAACCTGTTGATGAAGAGGAACTGAAGTTCGCAATCGAGAAATTTGAAAAACAATTTCAGCAAACATCTTCAAGTTTCAATCTAAATGAATTAAAAAATTTTTTTTCAAATAATCAAACCGAAAAGTTTAAAGAACGTTTTTCGATCAAAATCGGAACATCAATAAAAATTATAGAAACAGAGAATATCGAATGTTTTTTTAGTGAAAACAAAGCAACATATATTCATACAAAAGAAAATCGAAATTATTTGGTAGATTTTTCGTTGGATAAAGTGGAAGAACAAATCGACCCGAAAAAATTTTTCAGAATTAATCGCAGTCAAATTATTCAAATCGATTCGATTAAAGAAATTACAATGTATTCTAATTCAAGATTAAAAATAATTTTGAATACTTACAACGAACAAGATATGATTGTGAGTCGCGAAAAAGTGACAGATTTTAAGAATTGGTTGGATTAAGATTGATTTCTTGCTTTTTTATGAAAATTTGTTCATAAAAACTTTTATTTTTGCATCAACCAATTAATTATCACTAAATACGAATGGAAAATATAATATCATTTTTTCAGAAATTCTCTTTCAATCAAATCGGAACAACTTTCGCCGTACTTTTTGCAGTTATCGATATCTTAGGAAGTATTCCAATTATTGTAGGAATTCGAAGCAAAGTTGGGCATATTCAGTCTGAAAAAGCGTCTATTGCAGCAGGAATCTTGATGATTTCGTTTTTATTTTTCGGAACAAAAATTTTGAAATTAGTTGGTGTTGATGTTCAGTCGTTTGCCGTTGCTGGAGCTTTTGTGATTTTTATCATCGCTATCGAAATGATTTTGGGAATTGAAATCCAGAAAGGAGTCGAATCCAACTCTGCATCCATCGTTCCTATTGCGTTTCCGTTAGTTGCGGGTGCAGGTTCGTTGACAACTGTACTTTCGCTTCGTTCGCAGTTTGCAGATATTAACATTGTGATTGCGATTATATTAAATATGTTAATCGTATATTTGGTGCTGAAATTCGCAGGAAAACTCGAAAAATGGATGGGACCTGGCGTTTTATCGGTGCTTAAAAAAGTATTTGGAGTAATTTTATTGTCAATCGCAATCAAATTATTTACGTCAAATATCGGTGCATTGTTTATGAATGAAATTAAAATTTAAAAATTCATTATCTAATGAAAACATATATTTATATCGCGACAATCGTTTTGTTGATAGGTTTAGGTTACAACCTATATGAGATGGATTATAAAGCTGGTTTTATGGCTGAGGAAAACTTTCGTAGCGTTTTAGGAATTGGAGCATCGGTTTGTGGATTAATTTTAGTATCTGTATACTTTAGTTTTTTCAGATTGCAAACAAATCTTAAGAAATAAACAGTTTTACAACTTATAATAAATGAAAAAGATTAATCCTAGGATTAATCTTTTTTTGTTTGTATCGCTTCGTTTAATTTTTCTAATAAAGTTTTGACAGATTGTTCGATTACTTCAAAAGGTTGATGTTTTGTAGAAGTATAAATCATCACTAAATCAACCGAATAGTTTTCATTAGGTTCAAGTAACAATTTATTTAATCTGTAAGCTTCTTTAGCACGGCGTTTCAATAAATTTCGGTCAACTGCGTATTTAAATTTTTTCTTTCCAACACTTACTCCTACCCTTATATTGTAATCCGCTTTCGGCTTGATTTTGTAGACAAATCTAATCGGATGAGAAACAAATGTTTTTCCATCAGAAAACAATTCATCGAATGCTTTTCTGCTTTTAAGTTTCTCATTCTTACCAAAAGTCAATTTCATATTGCAAAATTCTATGTAAATTTGTTGCTGCAAAAGTAAGTATTCTAAAAAGTTTTAGAATTATGTAACTTTGAAAATAATTTATTTTTATTTAAAACAAAAAAAGAACAATATGTATCCAGCAGAAATAGTAATGCCAATGAAGGCTCAGTTGACTTCTAATGGTTTTGAAGATTTAACTACTCCAGAACAAGTAGAAGCAGCAATAAAACAAGAAGGAACAACTTTGGTAATGGTAAATAGTGTTTGTGGTTGTGCTGCAGGTGCTGCAAGACCAGGAGTTGTAATGTCATTAGATAATGATAAAGTTCCTACACACTTAACAACAGTTTTCGCAGGATTTGATAAAGATGCTGTAGCAAAAGCACGTGAATTTTTTGCTCCATTTCCTCCAAGTTCTCCAGCAGTTGCTTTATTCAAAGATGGTGAATTAGTACATATGTTAGAGCGTCACCACATCGAAGGGCACTCTGCAGCAGCTATTGCAGAAAACTTAAAAGCAGCTTACAACGAGTTTGCTTAAGACTAAATTTGAAGGTTATTTCAAAAATATTTTAAAAAGTGGAGCAATTTGTTCCACTTTTTTTGTGTTCAAAATTCTTATAAAAAAGAGTTTTATAAATTTTAATTCGAGGAAAAGTTTAAAAACCTGAATTAACATCATAACATAAAATATATCATATCAAATTGATTGCTAAACCTATGAAATAGAGAAAAATGTATCAAAATAATCTGTAAATTAGCAATTCGAAATTTTTTAATATATTATTTAATAAACAAATGAGAATAGCAGTCGTAGGCGCTACCGGAATGGTCGGCAGAGTTATGCTCCAAGTTTTGGAAGAAAGAAATTTTCCAATCACTGAAATTATACCAGTAGCATCAGAAAGATCAATAGGAAAAACTATTGAGTACAAAGGAAAGGAATACAAAATTGTATCAATGCAGGATGCTGTAGAAATGCGAGCTGATATCGCGATCTTTTCAGCAGGTGGAGAAACTTCCAAACAGTGGGCGCCTAAGTTTGCAGAAGTTGGAACAACTGTAATTGACAATTCATCGGCTTGGAGAATGGATCCAGATCGTCCGTTGATTGTACCAGAAATCAATGCAGATATTTTAACAACAAATGATAAAATTATCGCAAATCCTAACTGTTCTACAATTCAGTTGGTAATGGTGTTAAATCCTTTGCATAAAAAATATGGAATTAAACGTGTTGTTGTTTCTACGTATCAATCGGTTACAGGAACTGGTAAAGATGCAGTTGAACAATTGAATGGAGAAATTGAAGGACGTGACGTTGCGAAAGTTTATCCATATCAAATCTTCAAAAATGCATTGCCTCATTGTGATGTGTTTGATGAAGAAACAGGTTACACAAAAGAAGAATTGAAATTAACGCGTGAGCCACGTAAAATTATGCGTGTGGACGAAATGAATATCACTGCTACTGCGGTTCGTGTTCCTGTGCAAGGAGGACATTCGGAATCTGTAAATATCGAATTTGAGAATGATTTTGATTTAGCCGAAGTTCGCAAATTATTAGCAGAACAGGAAGGTGTAACAGTACAAGATAATCCTGATACAAATACTTATCCAATGGCTTTCTATTCAGAAGGAAAAGACGATGTTTTTGTAGGACGTATACGTCGTGATTTATCTCAACCAAATGCATTAAATTGTTGGATTGTTGCAGATAATTTACGCAAAGGAGCTGCTACAAACGCGGTTCAAATTGCAGAATATCTAGTAAAACATAATTTAGTTGGATAATATTTTCAATTAATAATATATAATAAAGTCGCTCTTGTAGCGACTTTTTTATGTTTAATGAATAAGTTTTCAGAACTTTAACAAATATTTTACGCTATCAAAGCATCCATAAGCGTAATTTTCGCATCTAAACAGTAAGAAAGAAAAAGTATTTTGGACGAAAAACAACTCATAAAAGCTTGTATCAGCAATGATTCGAAAGCACAGCGATTGCTTTACGAAAAATATGATGCGCGATTTTTTGCGGTTTGTAAACGTTATTTTACCGATATACAACAAGCGGAAGATGCGTTGGTAAAAGGATTTTTGAAGATTTTTCAGAATCTTGAATATTATTCGTTCGAAGGAAGTTTTGAAGGATGGATGCGAAGAATTATGATTAATGAATGTTTGATGGAGTTGCGGAAAAATAAAATTTTTCATCTCAATGTTGACGATTACTCCTCTTCCATTTCATCTAACCAAGAAGCTTCGCAACAAATAGAAGAAGATGATGTGATGAAACTCCTCGATTATCTACCCGAAGGCTGTCGTCTCGTGTTTACCCTCTACGTTATTGAGGGGTATAAACACAAAGAAATTGCCGAAAGTTTGGGCATTACAGAAGGAACATCGAAATCGCAACTTAATTTAGCGAAGACGAAATTGAAGGAAATGTTAAGTAAGAATGAAAATATAAAATCAAGTTTATCGTGAACACAAACGATCCAATAGAAGATTTATTTCGATCAAGAAGTACCGAAACTGTCGGCGAAAAGCCGAGAGATTTGGTGTGGAAACGTATTGAATCTGGTTTGCAGAAGGAGGAAAAGAAAAAGAAACCTATTCGTGAATTTGTTTCGAGTGTATGGTTTTCTGCTGCTGTTTTCGCGTTGATTGCGATTCCTTACTTTGTACTTTTTATCGAGAATATTAATACTGAAAATAGAGAAAATTCACTTGAAATTGTCAAAACAAATGTCCCAGTTATTGAGCAATCACCTGCTGAACAAGAAGAAATAGTGGTTTTGGAATCGAAAGATAAAGATTTGGAAAAACCTCTAGAAATAGTAAAGAATGATGAAGTTACAAAAGAGCCTGTTTATAAAGTAATGGAAGGGCATTCTGCTGGTGCAATTGATGATAAAGGATATTTTCCTCAATTATCTAAAGCGTCCGCTCCAAATGCTCCAGTTACTTTATCAGCACCGCAAGCAATGGAAGCTCGTTCTAAGGTTTTAGATTCGATAGAAAAAGAAGGTCAATATGCTAAAGCAAATAGTCAAAATTTTGGCTATACAAAAGATTCAGTCATTTCGGATAAATTAGCAGGGAAAGCTTCAGGTGTTGTAATTAGAGGTGCTTCTAAATTAAAAGACACTTCTGATGTGATGAAAATGACGGTTGTTGCAGAAGAACGTGCTGCGAATACATCATTAGAAACAGCTTCGATGATGGAAGTTTCGCCAAAAAAATCTGTAATTGACAAATCAGCGATTGTTTATAAACCATTAAAATTTACAGTAAAATCAGATATTTTACGTACCAATTTCAAATTACAAAAGAAATCGAAAGATAAAATTTCGTTTGAAAGTACAACGAATAATCTTGTCATTACATTCGAAAAAATAAATGATAAAATTGTTTTAACGACTAACGAACCAAAAGTTGATGCGACGCTTTTAGGAGTTTTGGAAAAGAATAAGAAAGAAATTTTTACTTATTATCAATCAAAGTAAAATAAAATGTTAATTTAGTCGTATTGAACGAATTAACATTTATGAAAAAATTTTTATCTCTAACTTTAATATTACTTGGCTTTACTTTTTCTTTGGCTCAAGATTTATACTTGGTCAAATTAAAACCAAAGGAAAATACATCAAATTTTTTATCAAACCCTTTGCAGATACTTTCTCAACGATCATTAGATAGAAGAGAAAAGTATAAAATCTCGATCACTGAGGAAGATGTTCCTATATCTGAGTATAGAATTAATGAACTTAAAAAATTATCATTAAATTATATTGGGCATTCGAAATGGTTGAATACTATGATGGTAGAGATTTCTGATGAAACTATTTTGAGTAAATTAAAAGCATTAAGTTTTGTTGAAACTGCAGAATCTTTGGTTCGTAATTCAGTTCCTAAATCATCAAATAAAAATTTGTCAAAATGGAAAGATCTAATACATAATTCAGAAGAGTTTAATTATGGTTATGCTAATGATTTTATTGACCAAATTAATTTAAAACCACTTCACAATAATAATATTTTAGGACAAGGAGTTTTGATAGCAGTTATTGATGCTGGCTTTCCTAGAGTTGATAAAATTTCAGCATTTGATATATTGCGTAAAGAGAATAGAATTCTTGACACCTATGATTTTGTAGATAAAAAAGAAAATGTATATGATGCAGATAATCATGGAACAATGGTTTTATCTACAATGACAGCAGAAGTTGATGGAAAATATGTAGGAACTGCACCAAAAGCTACATATTCGTTATATCGATCAGAAGACAATACTTCAGAAACTCCAAAAGAGTTGATGTATTGGGTTCAAGCTGCAGAAAGAGCAGATAGTGTAGGTGCTGATGTAATAAATACCTCTTTGGGATATTATGCTTTTGATGATGCGAGATACGATTATACATTTGATAATATGGACGGAAAAACGACATTAATTTCTAAAGGAGCTGAAATAGCTGCTAATAAAGGAATTTTTGTTGTGGTAGCAGCTGGTAATGAAGGAAATGATCCTTGGAAAATGATTTCAGCACCTGCAGATGTTAAAAATGTGTTTTCAATTGGAGCAAATGATATATACAAAAATCCCGCAGCATTTTCGTCTTTTGGACCAAACGCATTAGGGGAAATTAAACCAAATGTATCAGCTTTAGGACAAAATATTGTAGTTTATTTGCCTGATGGAAGTTTAACTTATTCGAATGGAACTTCATTTGCATCACCAGTTTCAGCAGGAGCTGTAGCATTAATGATTCAACAATTTCCTAAAATTAAACATGATATTTTAAAAGATAAAATTCAAGAATCTGCTCATCTTTTTTCCTTTCCTTCAAATCAATTAGGTTATGGCGTACCAAATTATTATAAGGCATCTCAAGATTTATTGAAAACAAATGAAGTAGAGAACTTAAAATCAATAAAGATATATCCGAATCCTTTCCAAGATGTTATTCATATAAAATCTAAAGAAGAAATCGCAAAAATAGAATTATATAATTTGATTGGACAAAAGATCATTTCGATGAATAATCGAAATTCTATTTCAACAAATCAATTACAATCTGGAGTTTATTTAATTCATATTACAGATTCTAAAGGAAATGCTTTAGTAGAGAAAGTTGTTAAGAAGTAAATTATTTCCGAAGTCAAATGATTAATTTTTGACTTCGGAAATTTTATTTTGAATAATGTTTTATTGCATTTTCTTTGTCTTGATTCATCGCGATGATTAAATCATCTAACGAGTCAAATTTCTTTTCATCTCGCAAATGTCCTAAAAATTCAAGGCAAATTGTTTCTCCATAAATTTCTCGATCAAAATCCAATATATTCACTTCTACTCGATGTTCGCGAGAATTGGTAACCGTTTCTCGAAATCCGATACTTAATAAACCTAAATATTTTTGATTATCTACAAAAACATCAACCGCATAAACGCCATCTTTTGGAATCAATTTATTAGGATCAACTTGTAAATTAGCGGTAGGAAAACCAAGTGTACGCCCAATTTTATCACCATGAACAACTTCTCCAGAAAGTGGATAATGATAGTTTAACGCTTTGTTCGCATATGCGATATTTCCTTCGATAAGTGCATTTCTAATTTTTGTAGAACTCACCGCCACATCATTTTCTTCGACAGCTTGCAATTGAATCAAATTGAAACCATATTCTTTCGAAAGAACTTGTAATTGCTCGAAATTTCCTTCTCTATTTTTCCCGAAATGATGATCGTAACCAATGACTAACGTATCAATATTGATTTTATCAACCAATAAATTTTTGACAAATTCTACAGAAGTTACTTGTGAAAAATCTTTTGTAAACGCTTGAATAATCAAATGTTCTAACCCAAATTGACGTAAAACATTTTCTTTTTCCTCTAAAGTGTTCAAAAATTTAAGATCACAATTTGGCTGTAAAACCATTCTGGGATGTGGATTAAAAGTAATCAAAACACTTTCTCCATCAATTTCTTTTGCAATTGTATTGAGTTGTTTCAGAATAGATTGATGTCCAATGTGCACACCATCAAACATGCCCAAAGTAAGGACAGGACGTTTGATAGGTTTGATTTCTTCTAAGGATTGATAAACGTTCACTAAAAATGATTTTGCACAAAATTAAGGCTTTCAAATCGAACTTCAAATCTATTTTTAATTTCCTTTGATTGTAATATTCTGATTACTAATCAAAATATTATGACAAAAATCTTAAAAAGTATATAAATTATACAATGTTTTTAACTTACCTTTGCACCCAAATAAAATAAACTAAATCATTTCATATAATGGCAAATCAAAAGAAAGGTAAGATTGCACAGGTTATTGGACCTGTAATTGACGTTATTTTTGATAACGCAGAAGGCCTTCCAAATATTTATGATGCATTAGAGGTTCCTCGTCAAGGAAAAGAAACATTAATTCTTGAAGTCGAGCAACACATCGGTGAAGATACTGTACGTTGTATCGCAATGGATAGTTCTGATGGTTTACAAAGAGGTCAAGAAGTTATCGCTTTAGGAAAACCAATTATGGTTCCTATCGGAGAAAACATCAAAGGACGTGTATTTAATGTAGTTGGAGATGCTATTGATGGTTTAGGGAATTTAGACAAAGAAAACGGTTTACCTATTCACCGTCCAGCTCCAAAATTCGAAGAATTATCAACATCTGCAGAAGTTTTATTTACAGGGATTAAAGTAATTGACTTAGTAGAGCCATACGTAAAAGGTGGTAAAATTGGTTTATTTGGTGGTGCCGGAGTAGGTAAAACAGTATTAATTCAGGAGTTGATGAACAACATCGCTAAAGGACACGGAGGTTTATCTGTATTCGCTGGTGTTGGTGAGCGTACTCGTGAAGGTAATGACTTAATGCGTGAGATGATTGAAGCTGGATTAATTAATTACGGTGAAGATTTCATGCACTCTATGGAAGGTGGATCTTGGGATTTATCTAAAGTAAATAGCGAAAACATGAAAGAGTCTAAAGCTGCTTTCGTTTTCGGACAAATGAATGAACCTCCAGGTGCACGTGCTCGTGTTGCTTTAACAGGTTTAACATTAGCTGAATATTTCCGTGACGGAGATGGACAAGGTCAAGGACGTGACGTATTATTCTTCGTAGATAATATCTTCCGTTTTACACAAGCAGGTTCTGAGGTTTCTGCCTTATTAGGACGTATGCCATCAGCCGTAGGTTATCAGCCAACATTAGCAACTGAAATGGGTGCTATGCAAGAGCGTATTACATCTACTAAAAACGGATCTATTACATCTGTACAAGCAGTATATGTACCTGCCGATGATTTAACTGACCCTGCGCCAGCTACGACTTTCGCGCACTTAGATGCTACAACGGTATTAGATCGTAAAATTGCTTCATTAGGTATTTACCCAGCGGTAGATCCATTGAACTCTACATCTCGTATCTTATCACCAACAATTATTGGTAAAGAACATTACGAAACAGCACAACGTGTAAAAGAAATCTTACAACGTTACAATGCTTTACAAGATATCATCGCGATTTTAGGTATGGAAGAGTTATCAGAAGAGGATAAATTAGTTGTACACCGTGCACGTCGTATCCAACGTTTCTTATCTCAACCATTCCACGTTGCAGAACAGTTTACAGGTATCCCAGGTGTTTTAGTAGACATCAAAGATACAATCAAAGGATTCAACATGATCTTAGATGGTGAAGTTGACCAATATCCTGAGGCTGCATTCAACTTACGTGGTACAATCGAAGAAGCGATTGAAGCTGGAGAAAAAATGTTAGCAGAAGCTAAATAATATAGTTTAACCATACAAAGAGTGCTTACGTTTCTTTTCTTTTTGAAAGTTGCTAAGTACTCTTTTTTTTAAAAACAATAGGATTATGCACTTACAAATTATTACGCCAGAATTCGTAGTTTTCGATGCAGAAGTAGATGCTGTTACTTTACCAGGGAAAGATGGTGAATTCCAGTTATTAAATAACCACGCTCCTATCGTTGCAACTTTAGGTGAAGGAACAATCAAAATTAAAGTTCACACAAAAACTTTCGAAGATTTCGATAATCAATCTGGCAAAGTTTACAGTTCTCCATCTAATGAATCTACATTATTGTTAGATATCAAAGGAGGAACAATAGAAATGAACAATAATAAAGTAATCGTTTTAGCAAACTAATTACTTTTTTATCATAAAACTTAAAAGGAGATCAATTTTGATCTCCTTTTTTATGTTTTTAACCTAATATTCTCCATTTTACTTCAAATTTTATTCTGTTTAAATCCTTTTTATAGATTTCGAAAGAAATATTTTTAGCTTTTTGGTATAAATATTCTTTATAAATTGATTTTATAGATTTATTTTCTAAAAAATAAATCTAAATTTTATTATTTAGAAAATTATTCTAATTTCACTTCGTCAAAAAAGGAGTTACGAAAGGTAACCCAAAATGAGCTAAAATTTTTCAGATGAAGTACAATTCTAAAAAACATTCTTTTGGACACGGCGTCCTGCTTCACAGCATCTATAATTGTATCAATAGTAAAATTCGAATGTGCAGCTGCTAATTTTAGCTAACTAACCTACCTACTATTTATTAATCGTAGTCACATTCAAAACAATTTTATTATGTCAACAGAAAAACAATTACATTTCGATACTTTACAAGTACACGCAGGTCAAGAAGTAGACCCAACAACAGGCTCTCGAGCTGTTCCAATTTATCAAACATCTTCTTATGTATTTAATGATGCCGAACACGGAGCAAATTTATTTGCTTTGAAAGAATTTGGTAATATTTACACAAGAATTCAAAATCCAACAACCGACGTTTTCGAAAAACGTATTGCTGCGCTGGAAGGTGGTGTTGCGGCATTAGCTGTTTCATCGGGACAAGCGGCACAATTTATTGCTTTAAATAATATTTTAGAATCAGGAGATAATTTTGTTTCGGCTTCTAATCTTTATGGCGGAACATATAATCAATTCAAAGTTGGTTTTAAGCGTTTAGGTGTTGATGTTCGCTTTGCTGAAGATGCAGATCCAGCAAAAATTGAATCATTAATTGATGAAAATACAAAAGCGATTTATGCAGAAACGATAGGAAATCCGAGTTTTAATGTTCCAGATTTTGAAGCAATCGCTGCAATTGCACAAAAATATAACATTCCATTTATTGTGGATAATACGTTTGGTGTGGGCGGTTATATTTTCAAACCTTTAGAGCATGGAGCAAACGTTGTCGTAGAATCTGCAACAAAATGGATCGGTGGACACGGAACTTCTATCGGTGGAGTTATCGTGGATGGTGGAAATTATAATTGGGGTAATGGTAGATTTCCACAATTTTCTGAACCATCAGAAGGTTATCATGGTTTAGTTTTTTCCGATGTTTTTGGAGTGAATGGTCCTTTTGGTAATATTCAGTTTATTATTCGTGCCCGCGTCGAAGGTTTGCGCGATTTTGGTCCAGCAATTTCACCGTTCAATTCTTTTTTATTGTTACAAGGTTTAGAGACGTTGTCGTTAAGAGTTCAGAAACATTTGGACAATACGTTAGAAATTGCGCGTTGGTTAGAACTTCATCCGCAAGTTGAAAAAGTGAATTATCCTGGATTAATTACTTCTCCAAGTCATCATTTGGCAAAAAAATATTTGAAAAATGGTTTCGGAGCTGTTTTATCATTCCAAATTAAAGGTGATGCAGACAAAGCGAATCAATTTATTGATAGTTTAGAATTGATAAGTCATTTGGCAAATGTTGGCGATGCAAAATCATTAATTATTCATCCTTCCGCAACAACTCATCAACAATTGAGTGATGATGAACAAAAATCTGCTGGAGTTTTTCCTGGTTTATTGCGTCTTTCTGTCGGAATTGAATATATTGATGATATCAAAAATGATCTTCAGCGAGCTTTTGATAAAATTAAGTAAACAAAGTATTATTAGCTATAAATTAATTCAGTGAATTTTTATCAATATAATTATACAAAGCCATTTCAATTAGAAAATGGTCAAATTCTCGAAAATTTAACCATTGCTTATCATACAGCGGGAACGTTGAATCCCGAAAAAAATAATATCATCTGGGTTTGTCATGCTTTAACGGCAAACTCGGATGTTTTTGATTGGTGGGCTGGTCTTTTTGGAGAAAATGAATTATTCAATCCAAAAGATCATTTTATTATTTGCGCCAATGTGATTGGTTCTAATTATGGAACGACAAATCCGTTGTCTACAAATCCTGAAACAAATTCGCCTTATTATCGAGATTTTCCTACAATTACGATAAAAGATATGGCAAATGCGCACCAATTGTTGGCAGATCATTTAGGAATTTCAACTATTCATTTATTAATAGGTGGTTCACTCGGTGGTCAACAAGCGTTAGAATTTACGTTACTTGATCAAGTTAAAGTGGATAATTTGGTTTTGTTGGCGACAAATGCGGTACATTCTCCATGGGGAATTGCGTTCAACGAATCGCAGCGTTTGGCTATCGAAGCCGATTCAACTTTTAAAGATAAAATTGAGGATGGAGGAAGAAATGGATTGATTGCGGCGCGTACAATTGCGATGTTGTCTTATCGTACCTATATTATATATGAACAGAAGCAAAAAGACGAGGATTCTGTTTACAACGATTTCAAAGCTTCTTCTTATCAAAAATATCAAGGTGAAAAATTAGCAAATCGATTCAATGCACATTCTTATTGGACACTTTCGAAAGCGATGGATTCACAAAACTTGGCTCGAAATAGAGAATCTTTAGAGAAATCTTTGGCTCAGATTTCTTCGAATACTTTAGTGATTGGAATTTCTTCGGATATTTTATTTCCGCCAAGTGAGCAAAAATTTATAGCGAATCATATCTCAAATGCAAAATTTATCGAAATAGATTCTATTTTTGGACACGATGGTTTCTTGGTCGAATTACAAGAATTAAATACAATTTTGGAACATCTCGTATAATATTATGAAATGAATAATAATATGAAGCTCGATTTATTCGAGCTTTTTTTATTTATAAATAGATTCTACTTCGTAGAATTTCTCCCGAGTAGTTCCTTCAAAAGTATCCATTTTGCTTTTCTTTTGTTCAAGAAAAGCAAAACGTCTAATCATTTTCTGCGGTAAAAACGGGCTTTTATCTTTTAAAACCTCGTATCTCACTTCTCAAATCTAAAATTCTCAAAAAATATTTTCCATTGTACCAATA